>DASTZX010000192.1:0-2378 GCA_035764045.1 Xanthobacteraceae bacterium
CTGACGACGAACAACTCGGCTGCGGTCGACTCGCCGTTCTTCGATCGCGGCTTCATCCAGTTCGCCGGCTTCACGGCGGGCAAGATCAGGTCGTACTTCGACATCAACTCGTTCGCGCCTTACAGCTATGCCAACTCGCGCATCTCCGGCGACACTGGAGCGGCGGGCATCTACGGCATCGCCTACACGGCGCAGTTCGGGAACGGTGTCACGGCGAGCCTGTCGTTCGAGGATGGCGGCTCCGGCAGCAACGGCAACAGCGCGGGCTCGACTGGTAGCCGTGGCCACCTGACGAAGGACCTGAGCCTTGGAGCCTTCGCCCCCGCGGCCGGTACGGTCACCTACGACAACCGCGGCTGGCAGTATCCGGATGTGATTGGTGCACTCCGCATCGATCAGGCCTGGGGCTATGCGCAGGTCGCGGCGGCTCTGCACGACGCGAGCGGCGGCTATTACACCGGCCCCGGCGTGGACGCCTGCGGCACGAACACCAGCTGCGTCACGCTCGGGCATCCGGGCACTGCGACAGGCTGGGCGGTCACCGGCGGCTTCACCTTGAATGACGTGCTGGGTCTGAAGGGCGACCAGTTCGGCATGCAGGCGGCCTACGCGAACGGTGCGGCCGGCTACGTGACCCGGGCGACCGGTCCGTGGGTGATGTACAGCGGCAACACCGCCGGCATCGCCGCCACCAACGACGGCGTGTTCATCAACGGGTCGAACATCGAGCTGACGACCGTGTGGGGCATCAACGGATTCTACCAGCACTTCTGGAATCCGAGGTGGCGCACCTCACTCACCGGCGGCTATGTGGAGACCGACTTCGACAGCACCGCGAAGTCGTTCTATTGCCCGGCCGGTCCGGGCGGCAACCCGACCGGTATCACCGGTGTTGCCATCACCGGCGTCGGCATCGCTCCGGGCGGGACTTGCAACCCGAACCACAGCTGGTGGACGGTCGGCACGCGGACGCAGTGGAACCCGCATCCGGATCTCGACATCGGTCTCGAAGTGATGTGGACGCACCTCAACACGATGTTCAAGGGAGCGACGATCACGGCGGCGGCGGGCGCGCAGCCTCCGGGCGCGGTCGTCGACGACCAGGACGTGGTCAGCGTCTTCTTCCGCATCCAGAGAAACTTCCTCCCGTGATTTCCTGATCTCGGTTGGTTGGTTCCGGACCCCCGGCGGCTTGCCGCCGGGGGTTTTCCTTTTTGGCCGTCTTTGACAGGCGCCGGATCTGCCGCGATTCGGCATCGCCCCGCGGACAGGCTCCCGCTATCCTGGATCGAAGGGCACCCGACCGCCAGGAGGGCCGGTCCGCCAATGAATCGATCCGAACGCCGAGCGGCGCGCAAAGGCCGCGGTGGCCAGGTCGCGGAGGTTCTCGCCGCGGCCATACGCAGCCATCAGTCGGGCGCCGCGCTGGAGGCGGAACACCACTATCGTGGCGTGCTGGCGATGGACCCCGACCATCCGGCCGCTCTGCACAATCTCGGCATCCTCGCCATCCAGACGGGGCGGAACGAGCTCGCGGCCGATGTGATCGGCAGGGCGATCCGCCTCAATCGCCACAATCCCGATTCGCACTACAACCGCGCAGTGGCGCTCGAGGCGCTCGGCCGCGCCGACGAGGCGGTCGCCCACTATCGCGAGGCCGTCGCGCTCCGGCCGGATTACGCCGAGGGCCATCTCAATCTCGGCAATGTGCTCAATCAGCGGGGACACGCTGACGAGGCTCTGGCGAGCTACCGACGCGCGCTGGCGCTGCGGCCGGAGTCGGCGGGCGCGCATTACAACATCGCCAACGTGCTCGCTTCGCGCGGAGAGCTCGCCGAGGCGACGACGCATTATCGCAAGGCGGTCGCGCTCGCTCCCGATTTTGCCGAGGCTCGCAACAATCTCGCCAATGCCCTCAAGGAAGGCGGCTTGCTCGACGAGGCCGAAGCCGAATACCTGCGCGCGCTCGCGCTCAAGCCGGACTATGCGGACGCGCACAACAATGTCGGCACGTTGATGGCGGCACGCGGCGACTTGGAGGCTGCCGCGGCGCGCTATGGGCGGGCCCTCCAGGCGAGGCCCGACTTCGCCGATGCGCACAGCAATCTCGGGCTCGCGCTGTTCAGCCTGGGCCGGCGCGAGGAGGCAATCGGGCATGTCCAGAAGGCGATCCTTCTCAGGCCCGACGACCTGGAGGCTCGGCTTAGCCTGGCGCGACAGCTTTATGCCGTGGGCGACGTTGCCCAGGCCGTCGGCGCCGCGACGCAGGCGCTTGCCGTCAATCCGACAGCGGACGCGCGGGAGCTCTTTGCGCGCTACGTCGGGTCGCTGCCCGATACCGCGCTTGCCGAGTCTCACCGCGACCGCATCAGCGAGGC
>DASTZX010000193.1:0-4692 GCA_035764045.1 Xanthobacteraceae bacterium
AGAAGGGCGACATCAACGGCTATATCGTCGCCGGCAAGAACAAGGACCGTTACGTGCTCTACACCTGGAAGAAGGGCCCGGACGGCCGGATCACCTACGTCGAGAACCAGTAACGGGCCTCGTCGTCAGCAAAGCCACGCAGTCTCTCTTCACGTGCGCGTTGATGGGGGAAATCGCTTCGGCACGCTGCGATTGACGGTCGAGGCTCGGATCACCCGATCCGTCCCAGCGCCGGGAATGCTTCGAGCAGCCAATTGCTCGCCTCACCGACGAAGCCGGTGAGGAACGCAATCCCGGTGAGCACCATGAGCGCCCCCATGGCCCGCTCGACCAGCGCGAGGCGGCGTTTGAAGCGGGCCAGGAGCGCGGTGAACGGCTCGACCGCGAAAGCCGCGATCATGAACGGAATGCCGAGCCCGGCCGAATAGACCGCCAGCAGGCCGGCTCCCTTGGCGACCGTCTCCTTCGAGGCCGCGACCGCGAGGATCGCAGCGAGGATCGGGCCGATGCACGGCGTCCACCCGAACGCGAAGGCAAGTCCCATCACATAGGCGCCCCACAGGCCGACGGGCTTCCCGATGTGCCAGCGCTTCTCGCGCATCATCATCGGGAGGCGGGTGAGCCCGAGGAAATGCAGCCCCATCGCGATGATGACGACGCCGGCCACGATGGCGAGCTCGGCCGAATAGCGCTGCATCAAGGCACCGACCGCGCTCGCGCTCGCGCCGAGCGCGACGAACACGGTCGAGAAGCCGGCGACGAACAAGAGCGCGGCCAGGACCGTGTGGCGCCGCACCTGCGGCTCGGGCTCGGCATCGGCGAAGCGCTCGAGCGAGGCGCCCGCGAGGTAGACGAGATAGGGCGGCACCAGCGGCAGGACGCACGGCGACAAGAAGCTCAACAATCCCGCAAACAGCGCGGCCGCGATGGTGACGTCGGCGGACATGGGGCCTAGATGCGACGGCTTCGCCTGCGATGCAAGCGCCGCCCCCGCCGGCTGTCCGTATTGTGATCCGACGTGAGCGGGCCGATTGACGGAGGCGGCAAAATCGTCTCCGGTTCCGTCCGAGTGAGAGCATGCGCAACCTGATCACCGATGTTCCGGGGCTCGCGGTCGGCCACGCGCATGACGCGCGGCTCGCCTCGGGCGCGACGGCCGTCGTGTTCGACGCGCCGGCGGTCGCCGCCGTCGATGTGCGCGGCGGCGCCCCCGGCACGCGCGAGACCGATCTCCTCGATCCCGCCATGCTGGTCGAGCAGATCGACGCGCTCGCGCTCTCCGGCGGCTCGGCCTTCGGCCTCGATGCGGCGAGCGGGGTGCAGGCCTTCCTGCGCGAGCAGGGGCGCGGCTTCGTGGTCGGCGCCGCGCGGGTGCCGATCGTGCCGGGCGCGATCCTGTTCGATCTCACCCATGGCGGTGACAAGGACTGGGGCCGGTTTCCGCCTTATCGCGAGCTCGGCTATGCGGCAGCGGCCGGCGCCGGACGCGATTTCGCCCTCGGCAGCGTCGGCGCAGGGCTGGGCGCGACGACCGTCAGCTTCAAGGGGGGCATCGGCTCGGCCTCGGCGATGTGCGACGGCCACGCCGTCGGCGCCCTCGCGGCCGTCAATGCCGCCGGCAGCGTGGTGGTCGGCGAGGGCCCGTGGTTCTGGGCGGCGCCTTTCGAGCAGGGCAAGGAATTCGGTGGCCTGGGTCTCCCCTCGCCCCTGCCGGCGGGTGCGCTCGAGCCGCGCACGAAGCGCGCCCAGCGCGCCAGCACCACGCTGGTCGTGGTTGCGACCGATGCGCGGCTGAGCAAGGCGCAAGCCAAGCGCCTCGCCGTGATGGCGCAGGATGGGCTCGCCCGCGCGATTCACCCGGTGCACACCCCGCTCGACGGTGACCTGGTGTTCGCGGCTTCGACCGGCGCGCGTCCCCTTGCCGACCCGGTGCTCGGCCTGATGCGCCTCGGTACTGCTGCGACTCACGTGGTCGCCCGCGCGATCGCCCGCGGCATCTACGAGGCCACGGCTCTGCCGGGCGAAGGCCGGTTCGCGGGCTGGCGCGACACATTCGGCGCGTAAAAACCCGGGAAAACACGGCCCGCCAGCGTCGACGCGGCGGATGCCACCAAACCGCCCCTCGCATGCCGGGTCAGTCCGGGGTACAATAACCTTAATCCCAGTTCGGGGCTGATCGATCGTGCCCGGCGGCGTATGGGATCGTTATCGGGCAGGTAGAATGGCGATCTACGCCCCGTAGCGGCGTATGGATGCCCGTCGCGGCAGGAGGCATTTCTGATGCGTGCAGCGCTGGTTGCCGGCGGCCTTGTGGCGGCCGGATGCCTTGGGGCCTATGGGGCCGTCGAGGCGCAAAAATACCCCATTGCGGCGTCGCTCTGGTCGACCGTGTCGACCACCGTGTCGAACGTTGTCGGCGCGCGCACGGCGACCACCGGAACGGCCGCAGGCGAGGCTGCTGCGGCGCGTCCGCAGTCCCCCAGTCCTGTCACGACGACCGGGGCCTCGCCGGTCAAGGTCGCCGCCGCGCCTGGCGCCCCGGCGCCGGCGGCTCAGGCCACACCCGCCCCGCAGGCGGCGCCCGCTCAGCCGCGGACGCCGATGCCGAAGGCGGCGCCGATTGTCTGCAACAATCCGAACGCGCTCGGCATCTCGCGGGTCGTGCAGATCGACACCACGGGCGGCCCGGGCTTCGGCATGGAGCACTTCCGCACTCACGATTTCCTCAACGACCATGAGGTCGTGCTGACCTTCGACGACGGCCCGTGGCTCAATCATACCCCGATGGTGCTCAAGGCCCTCGCCGACCAGTGCGTCCGGGCGACCTTCTTCCCGATCGGAAAGCATGCGACCTACTATCCGGAGATCCTCAAGCAGGTCGCAGCCGCCGGCCATACGGTCGGAAGCCACACCTGGTCGCACAAGGATCTGTCGAAGCTCTCGGCCGATGAGGCCAAGGCCGAGATCGAGATGGGCGTGAGCGCCGTGCACGCGGCTGTCGGCGGCCCGACTGCCCCGTTCTTCCGCTTCCCCGCGCTCAAGCATCCGCCCGAGATGGTCACCTATCTGGGCGACCGCAATGTCGCGATCTTCTCGGCCGACTTCGACAGCTTCGACTTCAAGATGCATAAGCCGGAGCAGGTGGTGAAATCAGTGATGGAGAAGCTTGCCAAGCACGGCAAGGGCATCATCCTGATGCACGATTTCCAGAGGGCGACCGCCGAGGCGCTGCCCACCATCCTCGCCAAGCTCAAGGAGGGCGGATACAAGGTCGTGCACATGGTGCCGCAGGACCAGCTGGACACGCTCCCGCAGTACGACGAGATGCTGCGCAAGGACCAGAAGCTGCCCACCGTCGATCAGCGGCCGACCTCGAGCGTCGTGCGCACGATCAGCGAATAAGGCGTCAACGAAACCGCTCCGCTGCGAACGGCGCCGGGTCGACCACCGGCGCCGTTTTCGTCACCAGGTCGGCGATGAGCCGGCCGGTGACGCCCGCGAGCGTCAATCCCCAATGGGCGTGCCCGAAGCCGAGCCACAGGCCGGCCTGACCTGGGGCCGGCCCGATCACCGGACGTGAATCCGCAAAGCACGGCCGACTGCCCATCCAGGGCGTCGCCTCGACCGCCTCGCCGAGGGGAAACAGACTCCTGGCGGCCGGCATCAGCCGATCGAACTGCACCGGGGTCGGCGGCGCATCGCGGTCGGCGAACTCGACGCCGGTGGTGAGCCGGATCCCCTGCTCCATCGGTGCGAGGCAATAGCCGCTGTCGGCATCGAGCACCGGCCGCGAGAGGCCGGCATTGCCGCGCGCATGAAAATGCCGGTGATAGCCGCGCTTCACCGCCATCGGCAGCCCGATCCCGAGCGGCGCGAGCAGGTCGGGCGTCCACGGTCCGAGTGCCAGAACAGCCGCCGGCGCCTCGACCGGCCCCTCGGCGGTATCGACCCGCCAGCGTGTTCCGGCCCGATGGAGCGAGCGGGCATCGCCGGCGATCGCCACGCCGCCGAGTGCGGCGAAGCGCGCCGCATAGGCGCGGGTGAGCGCGAGCGGATTGGAGATGCTGGCCGCGCCCTCCCAGTTGAGCGCATGGCGGAACACCGGATTGAGCGAGGGCTCGAGCGCGCGGGCGCCGTCGCCATCGAGCACGCGGATCGGAATCCCGAGCTGCGCGGCGACCTCGCGCTCGCGGGCGGTGGCCGCGAAGGTCTCAGGCCGCCGATAGAGCTTGAGCCAGCCGGTCTTGCGCATCAGCTGGGCGGCGCCGGCTTCCGTCATCAGCGCCTCATGCTCGGCGATCGCACGTCCGAACAACGGCCGCATCACACGCGCGGTCTCGATGAGCCGCTTGGGCTGCGACCAGGCGCGGAACGCGAGCAGCCAGGGCGCGACCTTCGGCAGAAAGGCAAGGTGGTAGTTCGCTTCCGGCGCCCGTTTCAGGGCGACGCGGGCGAGCGCCGCAAGTCCGCGCGGGAAAGCCGGAGGAAAGACCGTGTTGCCCTCGATGATCCCGGCATTGCCGTAGGACGTTTCCTCGCCCGGCGCCCGGCGGTCGATCAGCGCGACCGCAAGCCCGCGCTTGGCGAGGTGGAGCGCGATCGTGGTGCCGACGATGCCTGCGCCGAGCACGAGGGCGTCGGTTCGAGCCATGACCCTGTCCTGATTGTTCCGCTGGCGAGGCGATGACGCGG
>DASTZX010000194.1:0-4164 GCA_035764045.1 Xanthobacteraceae bacterium
CCGCTTCTTGCGCGACTTGCCGCCGTTGGCGGACGTGATCGTCGGTTCGTCATAGGTCGGAAACAGGCCGAGGAACTGCTTCTGCAGCAGGCGGGTCTGCGCCCAGTCGTCGAACTTCATCAGCCCGCTGGTGCGATCGGCGAGACGGTCGCCCTTGTGATCGGAGAACGCGATGGTCTGCGGCGCGAGCGACGCGAGCGGCAGCGTCGCGACCGAGGGGACCTCGACGATACGGAACGGCTGCGCCCAGGCCGCACAGGCGAATCCCGCCGCGGCGATCGAACCACACAGATACTTGAGAACCCGCATCCCGCTCCCGCTCAATTCAGCCGATGGCTCCAATAATAGTCGGGATCGTAACGGCGCTCGCGCATGGGCGGCGCCCGCTCGGAGTCATCGAAGAACCAGCCGCCGAACAGGCCGCGACGATAGGACGGATAGGCCGGGCTCTGCGGCACCGCCTGATAGCGCTGGCCGTTGCCGTAATAGGGGAATCCCGGCGGCTCATCCATCGCCTCCCCCTCGCGCTCGTAACCCGTGGTGCCGACCTCGTACTCGCTCACGATGCGGTACTGCGTATCGTCCAGGCGGCCATCGGAGCCGAGCCGGAACGTCTCGGTGATCGCGCCGGGGCCGTCCGCAACCCGGGTCCCGCTGCGCGGATCGACCGCCGCCGTCACGATCTGGCGCTTCACCTCAGGCGACGGCGGCGCAAGCGGCGCCTGCCGCGCGTAGGTGGCCCAGGTCGCCTCGATGATCGGCTTGAAGATCGGCACCGCCACGTGGCCGCCGGTCTTGTTGGCGCCCAGGGTGCGCCGGCCGTTGCCGCCGCCATTGTCGTAGCCGAGCCAGACCGCGACGGTGACGTCGTTGGTGAAGCCGACGAACCAGGCGTCGTTCTCGTTCTCGGAAGTCCCGGTCTTCCCGGCCACATAAGGGCCGAGCTGGCGGATCGAGTTCGCGGTCCCGCGCAGCACGACGCCCTGCAGCATCGTCTTGAGCTGGTAGAACGCGACCCGGTCGGCGGAGCCGAGCCACACCGGCGCCTTGACGTCGTCGCGATAGACGGTCCGGCCGTCCTGCTCGACCGAGGCGATCGCGTGCGGGGTCGGCCGTGCGCCTTCATTGGCGATGGCGGCATAGAATGCCGCAAGATCGATCATGCGGACCGGCTGCGCGCCGAGCACGATCGGATAATAATGCTGGCATTCGGCATAGAGCTGCGCTTCTTGCGCCAGCTCGCACACGCGGTCGAGGCTGCGCTCGGGCGAGCTCTCGATGCCGCCATCGAGCAGGCCGACGGTGGCGAGATTGCGCGAGTTCTCGAGCGCTCGGCGCAGGGTCACCACGCCCCAGCTGCCGCCGTCGTAGTTCTTCGGCGACCAGTAGTCGCGGTCGCGCATGCTGCCGTTGATCGGCGGCAGCGTGACGGGCTCGTCGCGGATGAGCGTGTTCGGCTGCAGCCCGGAACGCAGCGCCGCCAGATAGGTGATCGGCTTGATCGCCGAGCCGGGCTGGCGCCGGCTCTGGACGGTGCGATTGAGCTGGCTCAGCCCGGAGGAGAAGCCGCCCACCATGGCGAGGATGCGCCCGGTCTTGTTGTCGAGCACCAGGGCCGCCCCCTGCACCACCGGCCGCACCCGCAGATCGGCATGTGCGGCGGTCTTGGCCCCGCCTTCGACGACGCGGACATAGACCACGTCATAGAGCTGCAGGCGGCGCTGGATGTCGGCCCGGTAGGCACGCAGCGCCAGCACGCGACCGTCGGCAAGGCCGACCCGCGGCCCGCCATTTCGTCCGCCCTTGTCGATCAGGATGGCGGGGGTCCAATGCACGTCGCTCAGCGGCAGCCGCGCCGCCGCGAGCGCCTCCTGCCAATCCGGCTTGCGCGGACCCGCGCCGGGTGCCGCGCCGCCGCGCGCCGCCGCCAGCTGCTTGACGGCCTCGGCGAGATTCGCCTCCGGGCCCTGGAAATCGAGCCGGCCGGTGCTGAGCTCGTACTGCGCAAGCCCCTCCTGCAGGGCCGCCTCAGTGGCGCGTTGCAGCTCGGGATAGATGGTCGAATGGATCGTGTAGCTCGCGTTGGCGAGCTCGACGCCGGGCAGCGTCTTCGCCTCGCGGGAGAGATAATCGAAAAAATTGCGCGCCACCTCCTCGCGCGGCCGCTCGGGCGGGATCACCGCGGGCAGCTTGCCTTCGAGCCGCTTGGCCTCGTCGGCCGGGATCACGCCGTCCTCCTGCATGCGGCCGAGCACATAGCCGAGGCGCTCGCGCGCGCGCTCCGGCGCGCGATCCGGGCTGAAATAGTTCGGACCCTTGACCAGCCCGGCCAGCAGCGCACCCTCGGCAACCGAGACGTCCTTGATCGATTTGCCGAAATAGCTGCGCGCCGCCATCTCCACGCCCCAGGAGTTGCGGCCGAAATAGATCGAGTTGAGATAGAGCGCGAGGATCTCCGGCTTGCTCAACGTGCGCTCGATCCGCGCGGTCACGATGATCTCGCGGACCTTGCGCTCGTAGGTGACGTCGTCGCCGACCAGGAGATTCTTCACCATCTGCTGCGTGATGGTCGAGCCGCCCTGCGGGCGGCCGGGCTGCATCATGTTGACCACGAAGGCGCGCACCAGTCCGCGCTCGTCGATGCCCTTGTGCTCGTAGAAGCGCTGGTCCTCGGCGGCGATGAAGGCGCGCTGCACGACCTCCGGGATGTCGGCGAGCGGCACCGGGATGCGCCGGCTGCCGGGCGAATAGAGCTCGGTGAAACTGCCGCCCTTGCCGTCGAGCACCTTCGAGGGGCCGCCAAGCCGCAGCCCCTTGAGGCGGGCGTGATCGGGAAGGTCGGTCGCCGCCTTGTTGTAGAACTCGATCACCTGGCCGATGTCGACCGGGGAAGGATCGGGCGTCTCGTTCTTGCACAGCTCGCGATAGACCGCGGGCAGGTCGGCGAAGTTGATGCCGTGGAACGCTTTGGCTTTGCTGGTCGCGATGGTGGGATCGGCGAGCGCGGTCTCGACCAGGTCGTCGAGGGCCAGCGACTCGATCTCGAACACCTTGCGCATGTGGGCGCAGCCGCCGCGCAGGAGCTCGAGGACCGCCGCGCGGTCGGTGGTGGCATCGAAATGGGTCCGCACCTCGTCCGGCCGGGTGGAGACTTGGCTCAGCGCAAGGACGACCGCCAATATCTTGACGAGCACGGATTCCATTCGATTGTCCTGGCAGGCGCGAGCTCGCGCCAAAATCGCCCCGTACGGGTTACATTCCTACTAAAAGGCTTTTTGGGGAACCGTTCCGGTCACTTCCATGGATTCGGTTGATTTATTTTGTCGCTGATCGATTTGTCACTGACCGTGGGTGAACCGTAGGTGCACCGGTGCGGCCGCCCCGCCCTTCATCAAGGACCGCCATGGCTGGCGCGCGGGGCTTCGCGCGGAGGTGACGGATCGGATGGCGGGGCCCGCATCCGTAGGGAATCTATGTGCTAGTAGCCGCACTAAATAGACAAATATGTTTATTTTCCCCGGTCCATTGTCCTGAAACAGAATAAATCTTCTATTCGGGGGACGCCGGCCGTTCTGTCCGGCCCGAGGTCCTACGTCCATGGCAAGTCAGTTGTCTCCGATCCCCCGCACGGCGCCGTTCGCCGAGGAGGAGATCGAGATCCTCAACCGGGTGGTCGGGACAGCGAACCCGCTGCAGCGGGCATGGCTGGCCGGATTCCTGGCCGGCATCGATGCCCAGAGCGGGCACGCGCGGGTGGAGCCTGCCGCGCCGCCCCGGGCGGCGGAGCCCATCACCATCGTGTTCGCGAGCGAGTCCGGCAACAGCGAGCGGCTCGCGGCCGACATGGCGAAGCTCGCCCGCAAGCGCGGCCTCAAGCCCGCCGTCGTCGACATGGCCGACCTCGAGGTCGCGAGCCTGCCGGCGAGCAAGCGCCTCGTCGTCATCGCGGCCACCTGGGGCGAAGGCGAGCCGCCCGCGCGCGCCGCCAGCGCCTATGCGGGGCTCATGGGCGAGAGCGCGCCGCGCCTCGACGGGCTCGAGTTCGCGGTGCTGGCGCTGGGCGATACCGCCTATGTGGAGTTCTGCGCCATCGGCAAGGCGATCGATGCACGGCTCGAGGCGCTCGGCGGCACGCGCGTGGCCGAGCGGGCGGATCTCGACCTC
>DASTZX010000195.1:0-8534 GCA_035764045.1 Xanthobacteraceae bacterium
TCCTCGGCCGAGCTGACGACGCCCGAGAGCGCCGTTTGGGCCTGCGAGGCGCCTGGCGCCATGAGCAGCACGAGCGCCGCCACGGCGGGCAGCGACAGCTTCAACGTCCGCATCGAGTCCTCCCTGTGTTGGTCCGATGGCGACGGACTGGGGTCGGCCGCCTTGTTTGTCATTGATGATAGGGCAGGGCCCCGCGACCCGCCAGCGGCCTGCGGTCGCCGCGCTCAGTCCTTGAGGACGCTGCGCAGCGGGCGATGGAGCGCGGCGATCACGATGCCGGCGGCGCCTGCGATGGCGGCGATCATCAGGAAGAAATGCGCCTTGTCCATGCTGCTCCAGAACGTGCCGAGCCAGCCGGCCATGAAGCCGCCCGTGAAGCTGGTCGCGAGCCACACGCCCATCATCATCGACAGGATCCGCACCGGCGCAACCTTCGAGACCAGCGAAAGCCCGATCGGCGAGATGTAGAGCTCGCCCACGGTGAGCACGACGAAATAGCCCAGCAACCACAGCCAGCTTGCCTTGCCGCCGCCGGCATGCAGGGCGGCCCCGGCCATGATCAGGTTGGCGAGCGTCACGCCGAAGCAGCCGAGCGCCATCTTGGTGACCGTCGCGGGCTCGCGTCGGCGTTTCGCCTGCCAGGCCCACAGGGCCACCACGAGGGGGGTGAACGCAAAAATCATGAATGGGTTGAACGCCTGGAACCAGGTGGTCGGGATCTCCAGCGCCCAGCCCGCAAGCGCGATCGTGCGGTCGGTGTTCGCGTCGGCCCACAGGGCGATCGTGTTGCCCTGCTGCTCGTAGGTCGCCCAGAAGAAGGTGGTCGGCACGAACAGCACCAGGAGGGCGCCGATGGCGCGCCACTCTGTGCGCGTGAGCGGCGTGCGCTCGGTCACCGGGATAATGCGGTCGGGCGGCAGGATCGGCGAGGCGCAGAGGTAGATCGCAAGCCCGATCAGCATGCCGACGCCGGCGGCCGCAAAGCCGAAATGCCAGCCGGCTTTCTCGCCCAGCGTGCCGCAGACCAGGGGGGCGAGAAATGCCCCGAGATTGATGCCGACATAGAAGATCGAGTAGGCGCGGTCGCGCCGCGGGTCGCCTTCGGCGTAGAGCTCCCCGACCTGCGCCGACATGTTGGGCTTGAACGCACCGTTGCCGAGGATGAGGAAAAGCAGGGCGAGCAGAAAAAGCTGCTCCGAGGCCATCATGAAATGACCGATCGCCATCAGGCTCGCGCCGATCACCACGGTACGGCGATGTCCGAGCACGCGATCGGCCAGGAGGCCGCCGAAGATCGGAGTGAGATAGACGAGGCCGGTGTAGAGTCCATAGATCTGTGAGGCGAGGGGCTGGGGATCGAGCGGGCCGAACGGGATTTCGAGCAGCCGCTTGAGGCCCGCGAGTCCGATCACGCCGTCGACGTGCGCGGGCGCGAACAGGTACTTCACCATGTAGAGCACGAGCAGCGCGCGCATGCCGTAATAGGAGAAGCGCTCCCACATCTCGGTCCCGAACAGGAAGGCAAGCGCGCGCGGATGGCCGAACAGGTCGGCCTTGGTGCGTGCGGCCGGGGAGGCGAGCGTCATCGCGGGCTGTGTCGGTTCACGATTGTCATCGGAAACGATTATCGCGGCGTTTGCGCGCCGGGCAAGCCGAGCGCTGTTCCGCCGCAGCCGGCAGGGCCGAGCGCCGTTGTCAGCAGGATTGCGCGGCCACGTGGTCCCGAAGATGCGCGATGAAGCGCTGCGCAACCGGATTGAGCTTGCGGCTCTTCAGCGTGATGATCGCCACCGGCTGCGGCGGAGCAGGGAGCTCGATCGGCAGAATCTTGATCGAATGCTGATAGCCCTTGAGGGCGCGGATCGAGTCCGGAAACACGGTGAGATAGGGACCGGACGCCGCGAGACTCATGCGCAGCGGGATCGAGAAGGTCATCAGCCCGATCTTGGGCATCAGGCCGCGAGCGCTGAACGCCTCCCGGAGGGCGGTGTGAATGCGGCACTCCGGCGGCGTCAGGACCCAGGGCTCGTCGGCGAGATCGCCGAGGTCGAGGATGCGACGCCTGGCCCAGCGGCTGCGCGCGCCCGCCGCGATGACCACGGCGCTGTCGAACAGCGGCTCGCAGGCGAGCTCCGTGTCCGTCGCGCCGCCGCTCGCCATCGGCCCGATCACCAGGTCGAGGTTTCGATCGGCGAGCTCGCGGATCTCGGGCGTCCCGGCCGACAGGCGCGCGACGCGCACGATGACGCGTGGATAGCGCCGCATGAAGTCGCGCAGGATGGGCGGAAGGACCAGCGCCGAGATCGATTCCACGCAGCCGATCCAGAGCTCGCCGGCCGCGGGGTCGGCGAGATTTTCCAGCGTCCTGATCCCCTGCCTGAGCTCGTCGAATGCCGCGACGCTGCGGTCCATCATCGCGCGGGCAAACATCGTCGGCTTGACCCCGCGCGTGCTGCGGTCGAACAGGGGCACGCCGAGCGTGCGCTCGAGATCCGCGATGGCGCTCGATACCGCGGGCTGCGAGACGCCGAGCTGCGCAGCCGCCTGCGCCATGCTGCCATGTTGGGTGACGGTGAGAAAAACGTGCAGGTCGCGCAGCCGTATTCGGCGACCGATCACTCGCTCGCAGTTGAGTTTTTCGCCCACGCGCAAAATTTACCAGAGCCAGCGAGCTCGGTTCAATTCAAAAGTGTGCCGCGCCGTCTTACCCCTTAGTGGTAATGCGCTCGGGGGCGCGAAAAATCGATCGCGCCTCTCCGCCGGCTGACACCGCGCGAAGTCCTTTTCGACTCGAACAAGCTTCGGCGCATCACGCGCGTGTTCCGTTCGGTGGATAACGTGGATAAGAACGCGCCAGCGGTGGCGTCGGGGCGCGCGACGCGTAGGATTGCGGTGCTCGGGCGGTCACGCGGGCGAAGAGCAGGGTCCGAAGTGCAAGCCCTGTCGCGCTGCCCCATCGACGCGCCTTCAACAGGTGACGCCCGAGCCCAGTTCTAGGGCGTGCTCCGGTTCGCGAGAATCGGGGCGCGCCCTAGACGCTTTTTGCGTGGCGACGCTCTCCGCATGGCGACGCTTCCCGCATGGCGCGGTGCCGGCGGGGACGCTCTAGACGTCGAGAATGTCCTCGCTGGCGAACTCGGCGCGCTCCTGGATGAAGGCGAAGCGCGCCTCGGGCTTGGTGCCCATCAGCCGCTCGACGGCGCTCGCCGCCTTCTTGCGCTCGTCCTCGATGAGGACCACCCGCAGCAGCGTGCGCTTGCGCGGGTCCATCGTGGTCTCCTTGAGCTGCGCCGGCATCATCTCGCCGAGGCCCTTGAAGCGGCTGACCTCGACCTTGGCGTTGGCGTGGAACTCCTTCTTCAGGATCTCGTCCTTGTGCTTGTCGTCCCGCGCGTAGAAGATCTTTCCGCCGTGCGAGAGGCGATAGAGCGGCGGCACCGCGAGATAGAGGTGCCCCTTGTCGATGAGATGGGGCATCTGCCGGTAAAAAAAGGTGATCAGGAGCGACGCGATGTGGGCGCCGTCGACGTCGGCGTCGGTCATCACGATGACCTTGTCGTAACGCAGGTCCTGCTCGCGGAAATGGGTGCCGGTGCCGCAGCCGAGCGCCTGCACCAGGTCGGCGATCTGGGCGTTCTGCGCCAGCTTGTCCTTGCCGGCCGAGGCGACGTTGAGGATTTTTCCGCGCAGCGGCAGGACGGCTTGCAGCGAGCGATCACGCGCCTGCTTGGCGGACCCGCCGGCGCTGTCGCCCTCGACGATGAAGATCTCCGAGCCGTCGGCCGCCGTGCTGGTGCAGTCGGCGAGCTTGCCGGGCAGGCGCAGCTTGCGCACCGCGCTCTTGCGCGAGATCTCCTTCTCCTGGCGGCGGCGGATGCGCTCGTCGGCGCGCTCGATCACCCACTCCAGCAGCTTGTTCGCCTGCGTCGGGTTGCCGGCGAGCCAGTGATCGAACTGGTCCTTGACCGCGCTTTCCACGACCTTCTGCGCCTCGGCGGTCGCGAGGCGGTCCTTGGTCTGGCCCTGGAATTCCGGCTCGCGGATGAACACCGACACCATGGCGCCGGCGCCGGTCATCACGTCGTCCGACGCGATGGGGGCCGCGCGCTTGCCCTGGCTGGTGCGCTCGGCGTGATCCTTCAGGCCGCGCAGCAGCGCGGTGCGCAGGCCGGATTCGTGGGTGCCGCCGTCGGGCGTCGGGATGGTGTTGCAGTAGGAGGAGACGAAACCGTCGCCATCGGCAGTCCACGCCACCGCCCACTCGACCGAGCCGGGCGAACCGGTCTTGCCCGACTTGCCGGTGAAGATGTCGGGATGCACCAGCGTCTGTCCCTCGAGCGAGCTCGCCACATAGTCCTTGAGGCCGGCCGGGAAATGGAACGTCGCTTCCTCGGGGACCTCGTCGGTGCCGGCGAGCAGTTCCTTGTCGCAATGCCAGCGGATCTCGACGTCGCCGAAAAGATAAGCCTTGGCGCGCGTCATCTTGAACAGGCGCTGCGGGTTGAAGGCGACCTTGCCCTTGAAGATCTCCGCGTCCGGCTTGAAGCGGACTTTGGTGCCGCGGCGGTTCGCGACCTTGCCGAGCTTTTCGATGCCGCCCTTCGGTTTGCCCCGCGCGTACACCTGGCGGTAGAGCTGCCCCTGGCGGGCGACCTCGACCTCCACGCGTTCCGAGAGCGCGTTCACCACCGACACGCCGACGCCATGCAGACCGCCCGCGGTCTCGTAGACATCGGAGGCGAACTTGCCGCCCGCGTGCAGCGTGCACATGATCACTTCGAGGGCGGATTTCTTGGGATATTTGGGATGCGGGTCGACCGGGATACCGCGGCCGTTATCGGTGACCGTGACGTAGCCGTCCTTGGAGACCTCGACCTCGATGAACGAGGCGTGGCCGTTGAGCACCTCGTCCATGGCGTTGTCGATCACCTCGGCGAAGAGGTGATGCAGCGCCTTCTCGTCGGTCCCGCCGATATACATGCCGGGCCGGCGGCGCACCGGTTCCAGCCCCTCCAGCACCTCGATATGGCGGGCGGTGTAGCCGGCATCGGCGGCGCCGCGCGCAGGCGTGCCGCGCGCCCGGCGGGCTGACGGCTGGCCCCCCTCGGAAAACAGGTCGCGACCGCCGGGTGTTGTTTTCTTTGCTATTTTTGCCATTCCTCGTCCGCCGGGCTGGGTGAAAGCGAATCACCGGACCGACTATGCCATCCCCGGCGCGCGACTTGAATCCGTGAGTGTGTGCTTCTTATGTCGTGACGCCGGTGCGACTTGTGAAGCACTGGTTTCATGGCCGCTTGCGGGTTAAGAGACCGTTGCTTCGCCCGGCCGCCGGCGTTTGCTGACTGTTTTCCCCAACACCATTCGCCATGCTCGCAACCATCGACACCTATTTCCATGCGCTCGTGGAGTTCGTGCATGTCCACCAGGCCTGGGCGGCGCCGATCGTGTTCTGCCTCGCCTTCGGCGAATCGCTCGCCTTCATCTCGCTCGTCATCCCGGCGTGGGGGGCGCTGGTCGCCATCGGCTACCTGATCGGGCCGAGCGGGCTCAGCTTCTGGCCGGTCTGGATCGCCGGCGCCCTCGGCGCCGGATGCGGCGACTGGCTGTCCTACTGGATCGGGCTCAAGCTCGGCCCGGCGGTTGCCCACGTGTGGCCGCTGTCCCGCCATCCCGAGCTCTTGCCGCGCGGCGAGCGTTTCATGAAGCATTGGGGCGTCCCGGGCATTTTCATCGGCCGCTTTTTCGGCCCGTTGCGCGCCGCCGTACCGCTGGTCGCCGGCATCCTGAGGATGCCCTACTGGCACTTCCAGGTCGCGAACTTCACCTCCGCCTTCGTCTGGGCCGCCGTGCTGCTGGAGCTCGGCGATGTGGTGGGAAAAGCGGTGCATTGGATCTGGCGCTGAGCGAGGCTGCGGCCACCGCCGGCTGGTTCCAACCGCGCGGCCGGGCGGCTATCATCGGCTTCAATCAACGAGCAGAGGTCCGGAGGCATCTGCCGAGACCCGCCTCGAATCCAGGGAGGACGCCATGACCGATCTCACCCGTCGCGCCGTGCTGGGCGCCGCCGCTGCGACCGCGGTATTGCCGATCGCCGCGCCTGCGGCGCGTGCCGCCGCTCCCGCCGCGGCGACCCAGGCGCCCGGCTTCTATCGCTACAAGGTCGGCAGCATCGAGATCACGGTTGCGACAGACGGCGTCAATCGCCTGCCGGTCACCGATGCCTTCGTGCTCAATGCCAAGAAGGAGGAGGTGAACGCCGCGCTTGCCGAGGCCTTCCTCGAGCCGGGCGTGTTCGTCGGCCCCTACAATCCGATCGTCATCAACACCGGCGCCAAGCTCGCAGTCGTCGACGCCGGCACCGGCGAGGCGGCTTACAAGTCGAGCAAGGGACAGAGCGGCCAGTTCCTCGCCAATCTGGCAGCGGCCGGCATCGACCCGAAAGCGGTCGACGTGGTCATCATCTCGCATTATCACGGCGACCACATCAACGGCCTCTTGCGCGCCGACAATTCGCTGGCCTTTCCGAATGCCGAAATCCTGGTTCCGGCGAGCGAGCATCAATACTGGATGGACGACGGCGAGATGAGCCGCGCCGCGACCCAGCGGATCGCCGACAATTTCAAGAACGTGCGCCGCGTGATCAGCGGCGAGGTGCTCAAGCGCCTGCGGACGTATGAAGCCGGCAAGGAGGTGATGCCGGGGGTCACCGCCGTCAGCACGCCCGGACATACGCCCGGCCACACCTCGCATATCGTCTCGTCCGGCGCGGCCACGGTCTACGTCCAGGCCGATGTCACCCACGCGCCGTTCCTGTTTGCCCGCCACCCCGGCTGGCACGCCTTCTATGACCACGAGCCGGTGCAGGCGGAGGCGACCCGCCGCAAGGTCTACGACATGCTCGCCGCCGAGCGCATGACGGTCCAGGGATTCCATTATCCCTTCCCGTCGGTCGCCCATGTCGAGAAGACCGCGACGGGTTATCGGGAGATCCCGATGCTCTGGAATCCGGTGATCTGACGCGTCGGCCGCATCGATCCAGAGGGGGACAGGATGGTCCGAACGTGGGTCCTGGGGCTGGTCGCTGCCGTTGCGTCGGCCGGCGCCGCCGTTGCCGAGACGCCGGTCGAGCGCGGCAGCTATCTGGTCAACAGCATCGGCGCGTGCGGCAATTGCCATACGCCCCGCGTGCAAGGGGTGCCGGACCTGGCGCGAAAGTTCTCCGGCGGCTTCCAGACCTTCGACGAGCCATGGTTCACGGTGAAAGGCGCCAACATCACGCCCGACAAGGAGACCGGCATCGGCGGCTGGAGCGACGCCGACCTGCGCAAGGCGCTGCTCACCGGCGAGCGGCCGAATGGCGTGGCGCTGGCGGCCGTCATGCCCTATCCGTTCTACAAGATGATGATGCCGAGCGACATCGATGCGATCGTCGCCTATCTGCGGTCAGTCCCGCCGATCCGCAACGAGGTGCAGGCGGCGAACTACAAGTCCCAGCAGGTCGTGGTGCCGGTGCCGGGCACCGAGAAGCCGATGACCGCGCAGGACCTGAAAGATCCGGTGAAGCGCGGCTTCTATCTCTCCTCGATGGCGCACTGCATGGCGTGCCACGCGCGCGCGTCCGAATCCGTTCCGCCCGACTTCAAGACCAATTACGGTCGCGGCGGCCGCGAATTCCGCGGACCCTGGGGCGTGTCGGTGACGGCCAACATCAGCGGGTCGGCGAAAGGGCTCGGAACATGGAGCGACGCCGAGATCAGGCGCGCGCTCACCGAAGGCGTCTCGAAGGACGGACGCAAGCTCAAGCCGCCGATGCTCGACTACGTCGCCTATTACAAGACCTGGAACGGCGAGGATATGGACGCGTTGATCGCCTGGATCAGGACCATTCCGCCGATCGAGTGAGGACGAATCCGTGGAGCGCATCCTTATCGCCATCGCAGTCGTCATCGTGATGGCGCTGTTTGCCTTCCAGCTCTGGTCGGTGCTGCGCACCGGCCATGTGCGCTGGCGCGTGCAGAAGGTCCATCGTCGGCACCGGCCGATCGCCTTCTGGTTCGAGGTCGCGGCCTGCGTGATCGGGCTCCTCTTGTTCGCCGGGCTGCTGGCCGCCAACCTCGTCCCGTGAACCCGTTGACGGCGACCGGCCGGCTCTCCTATAGAGCCCGCCATGACGATCGCGTTCACCAGCCAGCGCCGGCGCCGCATGTCCGCGGCCACGGCGGATCGCGTCTGATCGTCGCCCTGTGCCGCCGGACACCTCCGCGGCACCTTCCTTCAAAACCGCGGGTTTGTGATCCGGCGTGCATCGCATGTCCCGGCGGAAAGGAATGAGCCATGGCCAAGAAAGCGAAAATCGGCGTGCTCGGCGCCTCCGGCTATACCGGATCGGAATGCGTGCGCCTGCTGCTCCGCCATCCCCAGGTGGAGGTCGCGCTGCTCACCGCCGACCGCCGGGCCGGGCAGGCGATGCGCGACGTCTTTCCGCAATTCTCGCCGTTCGATCTGCCGAAGCTGGTGTCGATTGAATCAATCGA
>DASTZX010000196.1:0-8321 GCA_035764045.1 Xanthobacteraceae bacterium
GCCGCTCCATGTCACGGGCTGCTCGCGCAGCACCGCCGCGAACAGATCGAGCTTCTCGTTGAACAACTCCTCGTACTTCTTGAGGTCGAAGCCGAACAGCGGAAACGATTCGATGAACGACCCGCGCCCCAGCATGACCTCCGCCCGCCCATTCGACAGCGCATCGAGGATCGAGAAGCGCTGGAACACCCGGATCGGATCGTCGGACGAAAGCACCGTCACCGCAGAGCCGAGCTTGATCCGCCGGGTGCGGGCGGCGATTGCCGCCAGGACCATTTCCGGCAACGAGACGGCGAAATCGACGCGGTGATGCTCTCCGACGCCGATGAAGTCGACGCCGACCTCATCGGCCAGCACGGCCTCCTCGACGACGTTGCGGATGACCTGCGCGGCGTGCAGCGGCTTGCCGTCCGGCCCGTCCGTGATGTCGCCGAAGGTGTCGAGGCCGAGTTCGACTGTCTGATCCATTCGATTTTATTACCAATCCGCCCGGCCGAAAGCTCTCTCAAGATCAGGCACGCTTTCCGTCAGGAGAAGCTGCGCGTGCGGTCGGGCGCCAAACGCTAGAGCGCCCGCTCCCAGGTCTCGCCGTTCTCCGGAAAAACGTGGCGATGGAAACGATCCGGCCTATAATGGAGTCCAGGGAGGGGCTTCGTTCGCAACGGAGATCCCACCATGAAAGTCAAAGACGCGATGCACAAGGGCGTCGATTGGGTCAGTCCGGATACCCCCGTAGCCGAGCTCGCAAGGCTGATGCGGGACCATGATGTAGGAGCCATCCCCATCGGCGAGAACGACCGATTGATCGGGATGGTGACCGACCGGGACATCGTGTGCAAGGGATTGGCCCAGGACAACTTCGATCCCCGCCGCGCCATGGCGCGCGACGTGATGACCGGCGAAATCCATTGCTGTCGTGAGGACGACGACCTCGCCAAGGCGGTGCGGCATATGGAGGAGCTGAAAGTCCGGAGGTTGCCAGTCATCAACAAGGGTCGACGGATGATCGGCATGCTCAGCCTCGGCGACATCAGCCATTCGGCATCCGCCGATATTCTCTCCGCGTGCATCAAGAGCGTTTCGGCCCACCACTGAAGCGCGCAGCAGCGCAGGCGCCCGGCGGGAAGACTTGCGCCGGCGCCTGCCGCTCTGCGCGGCGCAGCGTTCACAACTCCCGCTCCCAGGTCTCGCCGACCACCGCGACGCCCCAGTCGGCGTGCGGCTTCTCGCCCAGCTTGCTGAACCCCGCGTTCTGGTACACCCGCCGCGCCGCCGTGAGGATGCTGTGCGTCCACAAGGTCATGTGCGCGTAACCGGCGCCGCGCGCGAAGGCGATGCACTCCTCGACCAGGCGCGTGCCGATGCCGAGCCCGCGCGCCTTCGGCTCGACCAGCAGCAGGCGGAGCCGCGCGACCTCGTCGGTCTCCTTCACCACGAACACCGAGCCGACCGGCTCGCCGTCCATGTCGGCGATGAAGAACCGATCCCGCGCCGGATCGTGCCGCGCGATCATGTCGGCGACGATCTCGGCGCACAGTCCCTCGAACCGCGCTCCCCAGCCGTACTCCTGCCCATAGAGCACGGCGTGGCGCGCGACGACCCAGCCCATCTCGCCGGTGCGCGGCGGGCGCAGCACGTAGGCCGGATGGTCGCGCTCGACCGCCTCACGCGGTCCGATCAGCCGCTCGATCGCGCCCATTGCACCGACGACCCGCTCCTGCTCAGGGCCGGACAGGCCGGTGAGCATGGCGGCCACGTCATCGTGCGAGCGGCGCTCGAGCGGCGCATACGCGCGGCGGCCCTTGGCGGTGAGCGCGAGCCGGCTCTGCCGCCGGTCCTCGCGCGAGCGGGTCCGGCTCACCAGCCCGCGCTCGGCAAAGCCGCGCAGGATCCGGCTCAGATAGCCCGGATCGAGCCCGAGCTCGGCCGCGAGCGCGCTCGCCGTCGTCGCCTCGCGCCGGGAGAGCTCGTAGAGCACGCGCGCCTCGGCGAGCGAGAACGGGCTGTCGAGGAAGCCGTCGTGCAGCAGGCCGAGGCGGCGGGTGTAGAAGCGCGAGAAGCGGCGGACGGCGGCGATGCGCGGCTCGACGTCGCGACGCGCGGCGGCGGACGGAGCGGGGGAGGAGGCGGGCATGGCGACGGCTCCCGGCAGATCCGTGCCAGCGTCAATCAAATACTTGACGATGTCAACTATTTCGCCAGGGCACGGCCGCCGTGCGCAGGGTGGCGATGCGCCGCCGCCCGATGCGGCCGGCGAGATCGGCCTCCGGGTCCGCCGCCTCGCGATGGCCGCCGAGCCGCGTATAGGCGGTGCGGGTCACGAGAAGCCCCTGGTCGGGGTGCGGTCCCCGCAATCCCGCGCCGATAAGCCCGAGCACCTGGCGCCAAAGTGGTTCGGCCGGGCCCGGCGCCGCGCCCCGGCGAAAGGCCGCCGCCTCCACGTCGGATGACCCGCGCATGCCGGCATCGTCGATCAGCCGGGACACCTCCTCGACCCAGGCCGCGTCCAGCACGGTTCCGGGCCGCAGGAACAGAAGCCAGCTGCCGCGTGCGGCGGCCGCGGCAGCCTTGAGCCGCGCCGCGAGCGGGGCGGACGACTGCATGATCTCGCAGCCCGCGACATCGACCACGCTTGCGGTCGCATCGCTCGAGCCGTCGTCGGCGACGATCACCTCGCGCACGAGCCCGCTCATCGCCCCCGGCACCAGGGCGGCGAGGGTCGGCACCAGCGCGCGCTCGCTGTTGTGCGTCGGGATGATGACGGTGAGCATGGGATGCCTCGCAGAACCGCGAGCCTCGCATGGCGAGGCACACCCGGCGCCGGCCTCATCTTTCGCCAATAGTGTTGGCACTTCAAGATGATGGCCCTGAGTACGAGGCTCGGCAGCCTTTTCTTCACAATGTTCTTGTTTTGTTCTTGCTCCCGCGCTATTCTTTGTTTATGTCACCGTCTGCTGCCCCCCGCCGTCGCCCGTCGGAGCCGCCCCAAGCGGCCCCGGCGGGCGAATTCGCCTCCGATCCGGCCCGCAACGAATGTCTCGGGACGGGCGTCGATCACCTGCGCCGGCGCGGCCGCGGCGCCCAGTCGAACGCAACCGGCCGCTATGAGCCGCAAGCCCGCGAAGGTTTTGACGACGGGTGGGAGAGTCTCGAGGATCTGCCCGTCTTCCACACCACGGTCGCGCTCGACACCGCCCGCAAGGTCATCACCCGCAACAACTCGCCGGACATCCCGTTCGACCGCTCGATCAATCCCTATCGCGGCTGCGAGCACGGCTGCATCTACTGCTTCGCCCGGCCGACCCACGCCTATATGGGCCTGTCGCCCGGGCTCGACTTCGAATCGAAGCTGTTCGCCAAGCCCGACGCGCCGGAGCTGCTCGAGCGGGAGCTCTCGGCGCCGAACTATTCGCCGCGCACCATCGCGATAGGCACCAACACCGATCCCTATCAGCCGATCGAGAAGCGCTATGAGATCATGCGACGCATCCTCGGCGTGCTCGAGCGGGCGGGCCATCCGGTCGGCATCGTCACCAAGTCGGCGCTGATCGTGCGCGACATCGACATTCTCGCCCGCATGGCGCGGCGCAACCTGGTCAAGGTCGCGCTCTCGGTGACGACGCTCGATGCGAAGCTCGCCCGGGTGATGGAGCCGCGCGCCTCGGCGCCGGCGCGCCGGCTCGGCGCGCTCGAGGCGCTGGCGAAGGCCGGCATTCCGACCCGGGCCATGGTCGCCCCCATCGTGCCGGCGATCAACGACGCCGAGATCGAGCGCATCCTCGACACGGTCACGGCGGTCGGCGTCGGCGGCGCCGGCTATGTATTGCTGCGCCTGCCACTCGAGGTGCGCGACCTGTTTCGCGAATGGCTGCGGGCGAATTTTCCCGACCGCGAGAAGCACGTGTTCACGCTCATCCGCCAGATGCGCGGCGGCAAGGACTACGACGCCAAGTGGGGCGAGCGCATGACCGGCAACGGTCCCTATGCGTGGATGATCCGCCGCCGCTTCGAGGCTGCCTGCGCGCGCCTCGGGCTCAACCAGCGCCGCGCCGACCTCACGACCGAGCATTTCCGGCCGCCGCACGGCGCCGGGCAGCAGCTCAGCCTGTTCTGAGGATTTGGCAGAACGAACCCGACGCGCAGAACGAACCCAAGGCGCAAAACAAAGCCAACCTGGAGCGAACCCGATGGGCGGAAGGAACCGGATCGCTGATCGAGCATGAAAGGCCGGCCGAGCAGAACGAAGCCAAACGAGAAAGCTGAATGATTTCAGCGGCGGGGCGGCGAGCCGCGCGGCCGCGCCGCACTCGGCAGAGCTGAGCCTGTTCAGGAGATTTGGCAGAACAAAGCCAAACGAGAAAGCTGAATGATTTCAGCGGCGCGGCGGCGAGCCGCGCGGCCCGAGCCCAGCAATGCGGCAAATTTTTCTGGCGTGCGCAGGGCGGGGATCACGGGGACGATGCGCGCTCCGTCGTTGCATTGCGGCGCGCGTCCGCGCAGCATGCGGCCGCATGAGTCGAACTGCCAAAGCAGCCGCGCCCCGCCTGCCGTTGGGTGAAGAGCCTGTTCGCCCGACCTTCCGGCGCGAGCGCGCCGCCATGCGCCGCGGCGTCTTTCCGGTGGCGGGCTGCGACGAGGCGGGCAGGGGGCCGCTCGCCGGCCCGGTGGTTGCGGCGGCCGTGATCCTCGATCCCGAGCGCATCCCGCGCGGGCTCAACGATTCCAAGAAGCTCGACCCCGCCGCGCGCGAGAAGCTCTATGGCCGCATCTGCGCCACCGCCCAGGTCGGCATCGCCTTCGGGTCGCGCGCCCGCATCGACCGCGACAACATCCGCCAGGCCTCGCTATGGGCGCTCACGCGCGCCGTGCTGGCCCTGCCGGTGCGCCCGAAGCTGGTCTTCGTCGACGGCATCGACCGCATCGATGTGGGCTGCGACTGCCAGGCGGTGGTGAGCGGCGATGCCCTGGTGCTCTCGATCGCCGCCGCATCGATCGTCGCCAAGGTCACCCGCGACCGCCTGATGGTGCAGATCGGCACCGCCCACCCGGGCTACGGCTTCGAGCGCCACATGGGCTACAGCGTGCCCGAGCATTTCCGCGCCCTCTCGGCGCTCGGCCCGACCGTGCACCACCGCCGGACCTTTGCGCCGGTTGCGCTCGCCCACGACGCGCTTACGCTGTCGCTCGTGCCGACGCCCGAGGCCGCCGAGTGAACGTCGGCCGCGTCATCGCGACAGCCGGTTCAACAAAGTCATTGCGCGACCTGGTTCCACCGTTGCTTCGGCGGCGCGGCCGGGTTTAAGTCGGCGCGCCATCCCGACCTCCGACCCTCGCGGCGTCCATGCTCCACGTCTCCCTCTTCGTCGAAGGCCTGCGCTCGCGTCCGCGCCTGATGTTCTGGCTCGCGACCTTGCTGCAGACCGCGATCTGGTGGCTGCTGCCGTCGCTGTTCTATTCGGCGCCGCCGGGCGCCGTGCCCGACGTGCTCGCGGTCGGGCACGAGTTGCAGCTCGGCACCGATCTCGGGCCGCCGCTCGCCTTCTGGCTCGCCGAAGCGGTCTACGACGTGTTCGGGATTTTCGGCGTCTACTTCCTGTCGCAGGTCTGCGTCGCCGTCACCTACTGGGCGGTGTTCACGCTCGGCCGCTCGATCGTGGGCGCCCAGCACGCCGCGATGGCGGTGCTGCTGATGGTCGGCATCATGGTGATGACCGTGCCGTCGCCCGACTTCGGCCCCGCCATGCTCGGCATGCCGCTCTCCGCGCTCGCGGTGCTGCATTGCTGGCGCGCGATCGGCGAGAAGCAGCGCCACTACTGGTTCGTGTTCGCCCTCGACGTCGGGCTCCTGCTCTTGACCACCTATGCGGGCCTGATCCTGTTCGCCTGCGTCCTGGTCTTCCTCTGGTCGACCGAGCGCGGGCGCGCGGCGCTGCAGAGCGTGGAGCCTTGGTTCGCCGCGATCGTCGTCGCGGTGCTGCTGTTTCCCCATCTGATCTGGCTGGATATCGCCGGCCGCGCGGTGTTCGCGCCGGGGTGGGAGCGCCTTCTGTCGAGTGAGGCCGCGGCGACGAACTGGATCGCCTGGGGCCGGCTCATCGCCGCGATCCTGGTCACCCATGCCGGGATGCTCGTGCTCGTGAGCCTCGCGGTCGGATGGTGGCCCAAGCCGCGCGAAGGCATGCCCACCTTCGCGCGCCGCGCGATCGATCCGTTCGCGCGCCGGTATGTGCTCTTTCTCGCGATCGCGCCGGTGTTCGCGGCGAGCCTGATCGCCGCCGTCGCCGGCGAGCCCTCGCCGGCGGGCGGCATCGCGCCTTATGTGACGCTCTCCGGCCTCGCCGTGGTCGTGGCGGCGGGCGACGCCATCGTGATCCAGCGCCAGCGCATCGTTGCGCTCGCCTGGCTCCTGCTGCTCCTCCTGCCGCCGTTGATCACCGTCGTCGCGATCGTGGTCGTGCCCTGGACGCTCGGCGTCGAGCTGCGCACCGCCCAGCCGGCGAGAGAGATCGGCCGGTTTTTCGGCGAGACGTTCGAGCGCCGCACCGGCAAGCCGCTCGCGATCGTCACCGGCGACCCGCGGCTCGCTTCCCTGGTCGCATTCGCCGCGCCGGCGCGGCCGAGCGTGTTCGACTATGCGGCCCCGGCCCGCACGCCCTGGGTGACGCCCGAGGACATCGCCCGCAAGGGCCTCATCGTGGTGTGGCCGGCCAACGACACCGGCGGTGCGCCGCCGGCCGACATCAAGGCCCGCTTTCCCGGCCTGATCGCCGAAGTGCCGCGCGCCTTCGACCATGCCATCCAGGGCCGCCTGCCGCTGGCGCGGGTGGGCTGGGGGATGCTGCGGCCCCAGCAGGAAACGACGCCGGCGCGCTGAGAGCCATCGCGCTGAGAGCTAATGGTAGCTTTCGCCGGCGCGCAGCTTGCAGCGGAATGTCCAGTAAACGAAGCCGTCGAGGATCATCCCGGCGGCGCGGCCGCAGGCCGGTGGAAAACTACGGCGCGGAGGAGGAACGGCGGGCAGACGCCCGGTATTCTTGTCGCCCAGGGACAGACGGGGATCGCACCATGACGGCGCAGACTGAGGGCGGAGCGGGCGGCTGGCTCGAGCGGCAGTTCGGGCTCAAGGCGCACGGCACCAGTCCGCGCAGCGAGCTCGTCGCCGGGCTCACCACCTTCCTCACCATGGTCTACATCGTGTTCGTCAACCCGCAGATCCTCGGCAATGCCGGCATGGACAAGGGCGCGGTGTTCGTCGCGACCTGCCTTGCCGCCGCGGTGTCGACCCTGGTGATGGCGCTCTATGCCAACTATCCGATCGCGCTCGCGCCCGGCATGGGGCTCAACGCGTTCTTCGCGTTCACCGTGGTGCTGAGCTACAAATACACGTGGCAGCAGGCGCTCGCCGTCGTGTTCTGCTCGGGCGTGCTGTTCTTCCTGATCTCGATCTTCCGGCTGCGCGAATACATCATCAATTCGATCCCGAAGAACCTGAAGCTCGCCATCTCGGCCGGCGTCGGCCTCTTCCTCGGCATCATCGCGCTCGAGGAGGCGAAGATCGTGGTCGCCCATCCGGCGACGCTGGTGACACTCGGCGATCTCAAGCAGCCCTCGGCGATCCTCTGCCTCCTCGGCTTCGTGCTGATCGTGGCGCTCAATGCACGCAAGATCATCGGCGGCACGCTGATCGGCATTCTCGTCGTCAGCGCCATCGGGGTTCCGTTCGGGCTGGCGCAATTCAACGGCGTCATCTCGGCGCCGCCCTCGCTCGCGCCGACCTTCCTGCAGCTCGACTTCTCCATCATCGGCGAGAAGTCCTTCGCCGCCGTGCTGTTCACCTTCCTGTTCATCGACCTGTTCGACAATGCCGGCACCTTGATCGGCGTGACGCATCGCGCCGGGCTGCTCGACGCGAACGGCAACCTGCCGCGCATGAAGCAGGCGCTGATTTCCGACAGTTTCGCCGCGATGTTCGGCGCGCTGATCGGCACCTCGACCACCACCAGCTATATCGAGAGCGCGGCCGGCGTCGCCGCCGGCGGACGCACGGGGCTCACCGCGGCAGTGGTCGCGGTGCTGTTCCTGCTCGCACTGTTCTTCTCGCCGCTCGCCGGCATGGTGCCGGCCTATGCGTCGGCAGCCGCGCTGCTCTATGTCGCCTGCGTGATGGCGCAGGGCCTCGCCGAGCTCGCCTGGGACGACATCACCGAATTCGGCCCGGGCGTGGTCGCGGCGGTCACCATGCCGCTCACCTATTCGATCGCTACCGGCATCGGGCTCGGCTTCATCACCTACGCGGCCGCGAAGATCATCGCCGGCAAGTT
>DASTZX010000197.1:0-5164 GCA_035764045.1 Xanthobacteraceae bacterium
TCGGTCAGGAGATCGCCGCGGTCGCGGTCACCGCCGCGCTCGATCGGGCGCGCGATTGCGTGTTCAGCAATCATCGCGGACACGGGCATTTCCTTGCCTATTGCGGCGAGCTCTTTCTGCTGCTCGCCGAAATCTTCGGCCGTCCCGACGGACTGTGCGGCGGTCGCGGCGGGAGCCAGCATCTCCAGCTGCGCAACTTCTATTCCAACGGCGTGCTCGGCGGCACGGTCGGGAACGCCGTCGGGGTTGCACTGGCCGAAAAGAAGAAGCGCAGCGGCGCCGTCACCTGCGCCTGGCTCGGAGACGGCGCCTTTGGCGAAGGCGCCGTCTACGAGGCGATGAACATCGCCTCACTGTGGAGACTGCCGATCGTATTCGCGATCGAAGCGAACGGGATTGCGCAGACGACCCTGACCGAACTGCAGCTCGCCGGAACCATTGCGGCGCGCTGTGCCGCATTCGAGATTCTGCTCGAGGAGACGAGCGGGACCGATTTCGCCTCGGCACTCGCGGCCGCGACCCGTGCGGTCGACGCGGCGCGCGCGGAGCAACGTCCGCATGCGATCATTTCCCATGCGCTCCGCCTCGGACCGCACAGCAAGGGCGACGACACGCGCGATCCCGCGGTGCTCGGGGCGGCCCGGGCCAACGACCCCCTTGCCAGCCTGCGGCGAGACGCAGGCGCGGCGGCCGAGACCATCGAACGCGAGGTCGCCGCCCTCATGCGAGGGACGCTCGCGGCGGCGCTCGCCGGGGAAGCGGCATGACCCGCGCCACCACGGTTCTCGCGAGCCTCAATGCCGGGCTGCACGCCGCCCTCGCCGACGAGCGGGTGTTGGTGCTCGGCGAGGACGTGCTCGATCCCTATGGCGGCGCCTTTAAGGTGACGCGCGGACTATCGTCGCAATTCCCCGATCGCGTGCTCGCGACGCCGATCTCCGAGGCCGCGATCGTTGCGGTTGCGACCGGGCTCGCGCTGCGCGGATTTCGCCCGGTGGCGGAGATCATGTTCGGCGATTTCCTCTTCCTCGCCGGCGACCAGATCGTCAATCACGCCGCGAAATATCGCGCCATGTTCAACGACAAGGTTCGCGTCCCGATCGTCGTCCGCGCGCCAATGGGCGGCCGGCGCGGCTACGGCCCGACCCACAGCCAGAGCCTGGAAAAGCATTTTCTCGGGGTGCCTGGGCTGTGGGTGGCAGCGCCCCATCCGCTCCTCGATCCCGGCGCGCTGCTGCGCCAAGCCATCGCCATCGATGATCCGGTGCTGTTCGTGGAAAACAAGATCGGTTACGCCGAACCGCTGCAGGCCGGCGCATCGGGCTACGAGACGGTGCCGCTCGCCGACGCGCAAGCGCCCTTCCCGACGGTCTGGCTCAAGCCGCCCCGCCCCGCCGAGTGCCTGCTCCTTTGCTATGGCGGTATGACGTCGCTCGCCATTCGCGCCGCGACGCACTTGCGCGAGCGCGAGCAGCTGGAAGTCGGCGTCGTTGTCGTCTCACAGCTGTCTCCGACGCCGGTCTCTCACCTCGAAGCCATTCTGAGCGAGGCCGCGCCGGCAGCGGTCATCACGGTCGAGGAAGCGCCTGCCGAGGGCGGCTGGGGCGGCGAAATCGTCTCGTCCGTTGAGCGCATCCGCGACTTGCGCGGGTTCGGCACGGTCGCCTATCGCCGGGTCGGCGCAAAAAATACTCCCATTCCGAGCGCCCGCGCCTTAGAAGATGCCGTGCTGCCGCAAGTCGCCGACGTGGTCGCGGCCGCGCTGGATTGCTTCTAGGGGAACCCGCCTTGGACGAACGAATTCGCGCCATCATGGCCCGGGTACTGCGCCTGCCGGCCGAGCGCATCGGCGAAGACGCCGCGATCGGCGGCGTGCCGAACTGGGATTCGACTGCGCATATGCGCATGATGCTGGCGCTGGAAGACGAGTTCGGCATCGTGCTGAACGAGACGCAGATGGTCGAGATGACGAGCTTCGAAAGAATTCGCACCACCGTTGAACACCTGGCCAAGCCATCATCGGCCCAATGATCCAGGTGTTCGACAGTTCGACCGATCGGACGGCCGAGATTGCGGAGACAGCCGCGGCCTGCACCTTCGTCGCGCGCTGGGACAGGTCGGTGGGGCCGCCCGCCGTCTCCCACGCAGCCGGGCGCATCGAGGCAAGTGCGTTCTAGCCCATGCACGCGGTCATTATCGCAGGAGGCCCTGGCACCCGCGCCCGCGCGATGACTGCCGGCCGCATGCCGACGGCGTTGCTGCCCGTTGCCGGCGTGCCGATCATCTTTCGTCAGCTCCGCGTGCTTCGGCGCGAGGGTATCACCCACGTCACCGTGCTCGCCGGCCCTCTGGGCGATCAGCTTACAGGTCCGCTCGGGGAGGAGACCCGCGCGCTCGGTCTGGCGCTCGAGCTGCGCATTGAAACCGAGCCGCTCGGCACCGCAGGCTGCCTGTCGGGACTCGCGCCCGCCGGTGAAGGCGCGCTCCTTGTCCATGGCGACATGCTGTTCGACCTCGCACTCGCGCCGCTCGAGGATTTTCATCGCGTCCAGCACGCGCTTGTCACGGTCGTGGTGCATCCCAATGACCATCCTCGCACCTCCGATCTCATCCGCGAGCGTGAGGGCCTTGTGACGGCGGTGTTGCCGCGCGACGTCGCACGAACGCGCGACGAGCGAAATCTGGTGCCGGCCGGGATCTATCGGGTCGCGTCGGATTTCTTCTCGCGCATCCGGGCGCGCCAGAAGCTCGACATGATCCGCGACCTGCTGCCTTCTCTGGTCGCGTCGGGCGAGCGGATTGCGGCCTACAACACACCGGAATACGTGCGCGACGTCGGCAGCCCCGAGCGCCACGCGGCCGCGGAGCGCGATGTCGTCAATGGCGTGGTCGAGGCAGGAAGCTTACGCCACAGGCGGCCCGCGATCTTCTTCGATGTCGACGGCGTGCTCAATGAGGAGCCCGGATCACAAGGCGCGCTGAAGCCGGACGATGTGGCGCTCATCCCGGGCGCGGCCGCAGCCGTGGCGGAGGCGCGCCGCGGCGGCCGGCTCGCCATCGCGATCACCAATCGCCCGCAGGTCGCGCGTGGCGAGATCAGCTTCGATGATCTCGACGCGATTCTCGGCCGGCTCGAGGCGTTGCTCGCCGAACGGGGCGGTATGCTCGATCGAATCTATGTATGCCCGCACCACCCGGACCGCGGCGTTCCGGGCGAGGTGGCGGCCCTGAAAGTCCGCTGCGAATGTCGCAAGCCGGGCGCCCTCCTGTTCCGCCGCGCCATGGAGGAGCTGCCGATCGATCGCGCGCGCTCGTCGGCGATCGGCGACAGCCTGCGGGACATCGGGGCCGCGCGCGCCGCTGGCGTGTGGGCCTATGGGGTCCGCACCGGCTATGGCTGCCGCGATGCCGCACGCCTGCCCGGCGGCGTACCGGTTCCCGAGCCGGACCTCATTTTCGACAATGTCGGTGATGCGGTACGGTTCGAGCTCGGATACGAGTCCCTTACGGCGCCGCTCGTGAAGGCCATTCGCGGCCGCGCCGCCGAAGGCACACTGATCGTCGGGATTTGCGGGCGCTCGCGCGCCGGAAAGAGCACGGTCGCGCATGCGCTTCTGCGCGCACTGATGGAATCCGGCGACGACCCGCTCCTGGTTCGCCTCGACGGCTGGATCCAGCCAGCGGCCGAGCGCCGTCCGCAGGATGGCGCCGAAATCCGCAATCGGGCCGACCGCCTGCCGGCGATCGTCGCCGCCTTGCGTCAGGGACAAACCGTCACCGCACCGGGTTATGATCCGGCAAGGCGGGTCGCGGGACCGCCCGTGACCTATGATCCGACTGGACGGCGCATCGTCCTGATCGAGGGCGTGTTCGCAGCGCATCCCTCGATCCGGTCGATGATCGATGTCGCCGCCTTCGTCGGGGCTCCGGAGGCAGTACAGCGCCGCCGCTTTGCCGCGCTGTACCGCTGGAAGGGATTTGATGACGCCGCTACGGAAGCACTGTGGCGCGCCCGCATGGCCGACGAGTGGGCGGCTGTCGACGCGCAACGCGAACATTGCGACCTGATTATCAACATGGACAATAGCGGACCATGATGATTTCGCCTTGCATCCCGTCGCGCTCGCGCTCCGATTGCGACCGCCCGGGAATCGCCCTTGCATAGCGAGCACCAGCGCGCCTCCTGATGACGACCGATACGCAACTTGATTCCAGGACGCCGGTGGCTCGCGCCAAGCCCCGGCCACCGCGCCTGCTCTATGTGGTGACCGAGGACTGGTTCTTCCTCTCCCACCGCCTGCCAATGGCCCGCGCCGCGCGGGCGGCCGGGTTCGAGGTGCATGTCGCAACCAACGTGGCAGACGGCGCCGCTGCCATCGCCGGCGAAGGGTTCATTCTCCATCCGGTCCGTTTTGCGCGCGGCCGGCTGTCGCCGTTTGCTGCGCTTGCGACCGTCCGGGCGCTGCGGCGGCTGTACCGGACCCTTGCGCCCGATCTCGTGCATCACGTGGCCCTGCAGACGACGATCCTGGGCTCGCTCGCGGCGCTTGGCGCTCCGGCGGCGCGGGTCAATGCTATAACCGGCCTCGGCCATGCATTCATTTCGCAATCGAGGAAGGCGCGGCTGATGCGCGGCATCATCGGCAGGTCGCTGCGCCGCCTGATCGATCGGCCGCGCAGCGTTGCGCTGGTGCAGAACCCGGATGACCGGCAATTGCTCCTCGGTCTCGGCATCGCACCGGAACGCATCGTTCTCATTCCGGGATCGGGCGTGGATGTCGCACGGCTCAAGCCCTTGCCCGACCCAGCGGGTGCGCTAACGCTCGGCTTCGTCGGACGACTGCTCGATGACAAGGGCATTCGTGTTCTCATCGCCGCGCATCGGCTGCTCCGGGCCAGAGGTTTGCCCGTCATCCTGCTCATCGCCGGCACGCCCGATCCCGCTAATCCTGCCTCAGTGTCCCGAGCCGAGGCGGAGGCCTGGAACCGCGAGCCTGGGATTACCTGGCTCGGCCATGTCGACGATATCGCGACCGTGTGGGCACGCGCGCACATCGCGGTGCTGCCATCGCGGCGCGAAGGGCTGCCCAAGAGCCTGCTCGAGGCGGCCGCCTGCGGCCGCCCGATGATCGCAACCGACGTGCCGGGCTGCCGTGAAGTCGCG
>DASTZX010000198.1:0-2592 GCA_035764045.1 Xanthobacteraceae bacterium
TGCAGCCGCACGCCGGAGCCGCGCGCCATCTCGGGCAGCTGCTCGATCGGGAAGATCACCATCTTGCGGTTGTCGCCGATCGACGCGACCAGCTCGCCGTCCGCCACCGTCAGCGCGCGCGCCTCGTCGGGCGCCTTGACGTTGAGCGACTGCTTGCCCTTGCGGGTATTGGCGAGGACTTCGTCCTCGGCGACGATGAACCCCTTGCCCTGGTGGCTCGCCACCACGAACTTGCGCCCGCCGACAAACGGGAACACCGCCACCAGGTCGGCATCCTGCTCGAGGTCGATGAACAGGCGCACCGGCTCGCCGTGGCCGCGCCCGCCCGGCAGCTTTGCGCCGTCGATGGTGTAGAACCGGCCATTGGTGGCGAAGATCATGATCTTCGAGGTGGTCTCGGCCGGGAATGCGAATTTCAGCCGGTCGTCCGACTTGAATGTGACGCCCGAGAGGTCGCTGACGTGGCCGCGCAGCGCGCGGATCCAGCCCTTGTCGGAGACCACGACGGTGATCGGCTCGCGCACCACCATCGCTTCCTCGATCGCCGCCACGTCGTGCTCGGGCGCCTCGGCAAAAGTGGTGCGGCGCTTGCCGAGCGGCGTCTTCGGCCCGAAGGTCTCGCGCACCTTCTTGATCTCGTCCGCGACCTTCTTCCACTGGTCCGTCTCGGACTTGAGCAGCGCCTGCAGCTCCTTGCGCTCCGCGCGCAGGTCCTTGTCCTCGCGCTTGATCTCCATCTCCTCGAGCTTGCGCAGGTTGCGCAGGCGCATGTTGAGGATGGCGTCGGCCTGAACGTCGGTGAGCTTGAACGTCTTGATGAGGACGGGCTTCGGCTCGTCCTCGGTGCGGATGATCCGGATCACCTCGTCGAGGTTGAGATAGGCGATCAGGTAGCCGCCGAGGATCTCGAGGCGGGCCTCGATCTGCTTGAGGCGATAGTTGGTGCGGCGCAGCAGCACCTCGCGCCGGTGGTCGAGCCACTCGCGCAGCGCCTCGGCGAGGCCGACCACCTTGGGGATGCGGCCCTTCACCAGCACGTTCATGTTGAGCGGAATGCGGCTCTCGAGCTCCGTGAGCTTGAACAGCGATTCCATCAGGATCTCGGGATCGACCGTGCGCGAGCGCGGCTCGATGACGAGGCGGACGTCCTCGGCCGATTCGTCCCGCACGTCGGCGATGAGCGGCAGCTTCTTCTCGTTCAGGAGCTCGGCGATGCGCTCGACCAGGCGCGACTTCTGCACCAGCCACGGAATCTCGGTGATGACGATCGAGTAGGTGCCGCGGCCGGTGTCCTCCTTGGTCCAGCGCGCCCGCACCCGGAACGAGCCGCGGCCGGTCGCATAGGCTTCGGCGATCGTCTCGCGCGGATCGACGATGATTCCGCCGGTCGGGAAATCCGGCCCCGGCACGTATTTGAGCAGCGTCTTGCTGCGCGCGTTCGGATTGTCGATCAGGAACAGGGCGGCGTCGCACAGCTCGGCCGCATTGTGCGGCGGGATCGAGGTCGCCATGCCGACCGCGATGCCCTGCGCGCCGTTGGCCAGCATGTTCGGGAAGGCGCCCGGCAGCACCACCGGCTCGTCGCCGGAGCCGTCATAGGTCGGGCGGAAATCGACCGCGTCCTCGTCGATGCCCTCGAGCAGCAGGCGGGCGACCTCGGTGAGCCGCGCCTCGGTGTAGCGCATGGCCGCCGGGTTATCGCCGTCGATATTGCCGAAATTGCCCTGTCCCTCGATCAGCGGATAGCGGGAGGAGAAATCCTGCGCCAGGCGCACCAGCGCGTCGTAGATCGCCTGGTCGCCATGGGGATGGAAATTGCCCATGACGTCGCCGACGATCTTGGCCGACTTCTTGAAGGTGACGCCCGGGTCGAGCCGCAGGAGGCGCATCCCGTAGAGGATGCGCCGGTGCACCGGCTTCAGTCCGTCCCGCGCATCGGGCAGCGCCCGGTGCATGATGGTGGAGAGTGCATACGCGAGGTAGCGCTCCTCGAGCGCCTCGCGCAGCGCGACGTCCTGGACCCCGGACGGATCGGCGGGAATCAGTTGCTTGCCCATGCCGATTCGATACAGCGCCGGCGGCAAGCGAACAACCGCCGCGAACAATGGCCGCGGCCGTACGGGCCGCCGCCGCGGACGGAACAAAGCCGCCGAGCCCGCGTTTCCGAGGCACTTTTGCGTTCCGAGTATCCGAAGTCTTAACGGGATGAACGCAAGATGAACGTCTTGGCCATGGGGCTTTACTCAAAGACGATGTAGTATTCGCGGGCTGGGGCGACGTCACCCTGACCTCGAATCAAGACCACGGAGGACGACATGCGAAAACTGACCATGCTGGCCACGGCAGGTGCCCTGCTCGCGGCCGCCGCGCTGACCACCGGCCCGACCCAGGCGATGACGCTCGGGGCGCCGGCGGCCGTGAACGGCGCCGCCGCGACCCTCGACCCGGTCGATCACGTCGCCTGCTGGCGGCGCGGCTGGCACGGCTGGGGCTGGTACCCGTGCGGCCCGCGCTGGGGCTACGGCTGGGGCCCGCGGCGTCATTGGGGCTGGCGGCGCGGCTGGCACCGCTGGTGAGCCGCAAGGCTGCGCG
>DASTZX010000199.1:0-13483 GCA_035764045.1 Xanthobacteraceae bacterium
GAGCTCTCATCGCGTCCTCACGCGAACAGCCCATGCACGAACCAGCGCGGCGTTGTGGTCTCGCGTGCGTAAAGTCCCTCGCGATAGAGCCAGAGACGACGGCCGCTCTCGTCCTCGACCAGGTAATAGTCGCGGCTGGGCGCGGATGCGCCGCTGCGCCACCATTCGGCGGCGATGCGCTCCGGCCCCTGCGCGCGGGCGACGCCATGCAGCACGCCGCGCCAGCGGAAGCGCAGCGGAGGCCCTTCGGGCACCTGCGCCATCACCTCGGCGGGCTCGGCTGGCGCGAACATGAGCAGCGGGCGCGGACGCGCGTCCGGAGCAGGCCAGGGGGCCTGTCGGTCGCCTGACATGAGCGTCTCGGCGCGCTCGGGAAGATGGCTTTCCGCCGGCGCGAGGCGGCGCACGCAGCGGGGGCCGAGTCGCTGGGCGAGCACGTCGACCAGCGCGGCGCAACGCTCATCCATCCGCTCGTTCGTGCCCGCTTCGTTGAAGCCATCGATCAGCTCGTCTTGTCCCGGCTCCACGTGCTCGGCCGCCGTGACCGCGAGGCCGATCGCCTCGAACCCGAAGCCGGCGTGGAGTGTCTCGGCCGATGTCTCGCTGCTGCGCTCGAGCCTGAGCTCGATGAGGCGCGCGACCAGCGCAACGCTGCGTGTCGGTTGCGTGAGACCGATGTCGACGCTTCCGACATCGCCATCGACGCGGTAGAGCGAGAGCCGCAGGGTGCGCGCGCCGACGCCGTCGCGGGTGAGAGCGTGGACGATGTCCTGCATCAGGCGCTTGGCGATCGCGACGACCGCCTCCTGTGCGCCGACCGGCTCGAGCAGATAGCGCAGGCTGTGATAGGCCGGCGGGGGCGCAATGAAGGCGAGCGGCTCGCCCGCACGGCCGAGCGCCTGATCGATCCGCAGGAGCAACTCGCGCTCGAACCTGGCCGCGAACGGCGCGCGGGGCGCGTCGATGAGCGTCTCGATACGGCGGAAGCCGAGCCGCCGCAGTGTGCCACGCGTCTCGGACGACAGGCGCAGCGCCTCGATCGGCAGCGGCGCCAGCGCCGCGTGCTCCTCGCCAGCGGCCAGGATCGTCGCTGGGCGGAAGCGTGCGAGCGCCCAGGCGGCACCGGCGGTTTCGGCGACCGCGAGCCGTGCCGGCAGGCCGAGGCGGAGAAGGCGGTCTTCGAGGTCGGCGACGAGCTTGTCCTCGCCACCGAACAGATGGGCGGCGCCCGCGATGTCGAGAAACAATCCGTCGGCGCCGCTCTTCTCATCCCACGGCGCGGCCGCGGGCGTGTAACGCGTCGCCCACAGGGCGAGACGGCGCAGCGCCGCATCGTCGGCGGCCGGATCGGCGGTGCGCACCTGCAGGTTCTCGGCCTTGGCCCGAGCGTCGGCGAGCGCCTCGCCGATTTGGATTCCCGCCCCCTCGGCGGTCGAGTTCGCAGCCGCGATGCGCGGGGTGCCGGAGACGTCGGCGACGAGAACGAAGGGGCGCGCTGGATCAACCTGCTTGTCGGACCGCGGTGCGCGCGCCTGGGCGGCGAGAAAGCGCAGGATCGGCCATCGGGGCAGCCAGACTGAAACGATACGCGGCATGATCGAACTCCACCAGCCATTCTCCCGTGCGTCCGTTGCGGCAGCGATCGAGCCGCACGGTCCAGCGTGTGCGCATGAGAAGACCGAAGCGGTCGCGCGCGGCCTCGGCCGTGCCGATGCGCCAGCGCGTCGCGGCGGCGCTCGCCTCGCGTGTCGGCGCGGTCCGCAGCATGAGGAGCGGCAGGCCGGCATCGCCCGCCGCGAGCTGCAGCCGCTGGCTCGCCTTGAGATCGAGCTTGCCGACCATGCCGGCGACCGCGGCGGGAACCGCGCAGCGCACCGCCTCCTCCATGGCCCACAGAGCCTGCTTCTCGGTTGGCGTCTCGACCAGGATCAGCCGGGCGGGATCGAGCCCGAGCTGATTGAGGCCGTGGCCGTGCGGACGGCCGTGACCGCCGAGCGCACGCGACGAAGAGACGAGCAGCACCGGGCGTTGACGAATGGGCGCGCGATCATGCGTGGGCGGCGCGATTCGTCCGAGCAGGGCGGCGAGAAAGCCGAACGCGGCCGGCGTATCGCCGGCGGTTGCGGGCGCGATTTCGTGCAGCGCGCCGAGGGTGAGGCCGCCCTGCGGCAGATACGCATCGAGCGGAGCAAGACCGAAGGGCAGGGCGCGGCTTGCCGCGCCCTGCATCCGGGGCAACTGGCGGCGCAGCTCGTCCACGATTGCGGCCCGGCTGGTGCGGTTCCGGCCAGGGAAAGTCACGGGTCGGGAGGGGGTGGAAGGCATCGGGGCCGCACGCGATCGAGGAGACATCGGATCGCGAACAGAATAGAACAAATAGCGAACAATGCAAGGGTGAGCCGGTGCGTCTTCCTGACCACAGCGGTTCCGTGCGGCCCCGCTGCGAAGGTCTCTTTCCCTTTGCTGCCACACACTTTTTACGCTTCAGCCCGCGAAATTAACGGCGGCGTAATCGGCTCCCGCACCGTCCTCCCTTTAGAATCCCATTCGGCCTCGCCGACGCGCGAGGGCCGACAATCGAGGAAACGGAAAGAGGACTTCCATGTTCAGGACACTTGCCGTCGCGACCGTCGTGACCGCGCTCGCCTGCGCGACCTGGGCCCCCAGCGCATCGGCGGCGAAGAAACACGCCAAGGCAACCCCTCCGGCGCCGGCGCACGCAGAGACCATTCCGGGCGTTAACCCGATGACCAATGCGCCGGCCAGCGCGCCCGTCGCCAACCCGCAGCCCTACAACAAGGTCCCCGGCGTCAATCCGATGTGAGCGTCGGCACGGTCGCGCTCGCGCCGACCGCAGACCCACCGCCAGCGACCGTCCGGCCCGCTCCGATTGGAGCGGGCTTTTTTGATTCCCGCTCCGGCCGGACGCAACGCTCGTCGCTACCGCTTCCTTAATGCGGAGTTAGGGATTTTGTCGAAGGATGCGGCATAACTACGCGCGATAGGAATTGCGGCCGCCAGCTGCGCCCAAGGACTTCATCTGCATCTGCCGACGAGCGATGACCAGCACCGAAACCCCAATCGAAAGTCTACGGGGGTATCTCCGGCAGCTCTCGCCGCAGACGCGCAGCAAGCTGCTGGCCGAGATCGAACGGATGCGCTCGAGCGGGGAGGACCTTCCCGGAGCCGATATCATCCTGACCGAGCTGCGCACGGATAGCCTGCCGGAGGCCCAGGCCAAGCCCTCGTTCGAGCGTCTCGAGCCCGCCGCCCGGAGTTTCTTCCAGCCGGTCGAGCCGTATCTCACCGACCGCGCGCCCGAACGGGCAGGTCCCGGGCAGATCGCGCTCACCTCGCTGTTTCCGATCTGGGAGTGGCTTTGCCGCGACCTGATGGCCTCGCTGGCCCGCGCCTATGTGTCCGACCTCAAGTCGCTCACCACGGCCAACAAGCAGCGCGAAGCCGACATGGCGGTCCATGCGTTCCAGAACAAGACGATCAAATACCTCGAAGGGACGCTCGCCTCGCCGCACGGCGCCGAGCAGGCCCGTGCACGCCTCGCCGGCCGCGCGGGCTCTCCGGCTGTGTTCGACGATGTGGGCAAGATATTGCGCGTCCTGAAGGCCAGCGAGGTGCTGGCGCAATTTGTGGAAGGCCTGCCCGCCCGAATCGACAAGCTCCACGGCGCCCGCCTGGAAAAGACCGTGGCGTTGCTGGACAAAGTCGCGGCCGCGCGACCGGACGCGATTCCGTTTGCGCTTACCGATGTGGCGACGCGTCTCAAGGTCTACTGGCAGCTGATCCGGCTCGCCACCAAGGCGGCCACCACCAAGGATGCCGCCGAGATCGCCGCAACGCCCTATGCCATGGCGGTGCCGATGGTCCTCGATCAGATCGAGGACCGGGCGGAGGCATTGCGCGACGCGCTGCGCAACCAGCACATTCCGCGCGCCAAGGAGCTGCTCTCCGACATCTACAGCACGGAATATGCGGTGCGCGTGCGCATCGACCTGCCGGGCTCCGACTGGGAGCTGCGGCTCGATGACATCATGGATCTGGTCTACGAGGCGCTCGACACGGAAACGATCGAGCTCCCATCCGGACTGCGCCACGTCCTCAAGTCGCGCGGCCTCAAGCAGCATATGACGGTGATGGGTCAATTGACCCGGCTCGGCTGGGCCTGCCGTGATGCAGTGAGCGAGAGCGTGGCGACCGGCCTCCACTGGATCGCCCCGGCGCGGAAATCCTAGCTTCGCGGGCGGAACTCGGGCATAAGCCGGGCCGCCGAGAACGACGCCAGCAGGTGATCCCGATGCCCAATGTTGTCCCGCCGGCGCGTCGTTTCGGGCGCGGCATGACCCTTTGCGCGGTCTGGGCGGTTGTGGCTTGGGCCGTCCTGACGCCGCCGGCCGGTGCTGCCGATCCCGACACCCTGTGGAAGATCGTGAACGGCCAGTGCGTGCCGAACCAGCAGCGGCACCACAATCCGGAGCCCTGCACCGAGGTCGACATCCGGTCCGGCGTCGCGCGCGGCCATGTCGTCCTCAAGGATATCCGCGGCGACACCCAGTATCTCGTCATCCCGACCGCGCGGGTGACCGGCATCGAGAGCCCGGCGCTGCTCGCTCCCGGTGCGCCGAACTACTGGGCCCCGGCCTGGAAGGCGCGCCGCCATGTCGTTGCGCGCGCGGGGCGGCCGCTGCCCCGCGACGCGATCGCGCTCGCGGTCAACTCGCAGCCCGGCCGGTCGCAGAACCAGCTTCATATCCATGTCGACTGCGTGCGGCCCGACGTGCGCGACTATCTCCTGAAGCACGCGGGCAAGCTCTCGTCCCGGTGGTCTGCATCGGCGGTGCCCTTCGACGGGCATGCCTACCGGTTGCTGCGCGTCGACAGCGCGGACCTGCGCGGGGTCGACCCATTCCGGCTGCTGGCGCGCGGCATTCCGGGAGCGCGCGCGGAGATGGGCGACTGGTCGCTCGTCGTGGTCGGTCTCGAGCCGCGCGGTTTCGTGGTCCTAGCCGGTCATGTGGATGCCGCGAAGGGCGACCGGGCCTCAGGAGAGGAACTGATGGACCACGATTGCGCGCTGGCCCGGTCGCTCCCGCGCGGGAAGTAGCGCCCCGGCTGCCGCTCGCTCCCATTAAATGGCTGAGCGAGAGCCGACGCCCCCGCGCCGGCAACACGGCCGGGATGCACCCCGCCGGCTTGTGCGCGGCGCCGATCTGCGCAAGAAACGACAATGACCGACCCGCGGCCCCATCGCTTCTGCATCGCGCCGATGATGGACTGGACCGACCGGCATTGCCGCTTCTTCCATCGTCTGCTCACGCGCCGCGCGCTGATCTACACCGAGATGATCACGACCGGCGCCGTGCTGCGTGGGGATCGCGCGCGCCTGTTGGCATTCGACCCCGCCGAGCACCCGGTCGCGGTGCAGCTCGGCGGCTCCGATCCCGATGCGCTCGCTGAATGCGCGCGCATCTGCGCCGATGTCGGTTTCGACGAGATCAACCTCAATGTCGGCTGCCCGTCCGATCGGGTGCAGGAAGGCCGTTTCGGCGCCTGCCTCATGGCCGAGCCGGCCCTGGTCGGCGAGGGCGTCGCCGCCATGAAAGCCGCCGTGCGCATCCCGGTGACGGTCAAGTGCCGCATCGGGATCGACGAGCAGGATCCCGAGGCTTCGCTCGACGCGTTCACGCGCGCGGTCGTCGCCGCCGGGGCCGACGCGCTGGTCGTGCACGCGCGGAAAGCCTGGCTCGACGGACTCTCGCCGAAGGAAAATCGCGATATCCCGCCGCTCGACTATGATCGGGTCTATCGGCTCAAGCGCGCGAACCCGCATCTCGAGATCGCCATCAACGGCGGGATCGCCAGCGTTGCGGCTGCGGCCGTCCACCTCGCCCATGTCGACGGCGTGATGATGGGGCGCGCCGCGTATCAGGACCCGTGGCGGCTGCTCGCCGTCGATCCCGATCTGTTCGGAGTGCCGGCGCCTTTTGCCAGCCCGCGCGAGGCGGCGCTTGCGCTCGTTCCGTACGTCGAGCGCGAGGTCGCGCGCGGTACGCGGCTCAGCGCCATCACGCGCCACGTGGTCGGAATTTTTCACGCCCTGCCGGGCGCGCGCGCCTTTCGCCGCCATCTCGCGAACGAGGCGGTGAAGCCGGGCGCTGGCGTCGCCACCTACCTGGCCGCGCTTGCGTTCCTGCACGAGAATCACGACGCAGTTCGGGTCGCGGCAGCCTGACAACCCGGGGAAGGCGATGATATTTGGTGTGCCGACGGTGGAGATCGCCTGGCTTATCGCCGGGATTGTCGGTGGCGGCGTGGTGACGGGAATTCTGGCCGGCCTGTTCGGCATCGGCGGCGGCGCCGTCATCGTCCCAGTTCTCTACGAGGTTTTTCGCGTGCTCGGAGTGCCCGACGAGGTCCGTATGCAACTCTGCGTCGGTACCTCGCTCGCGATCATCGTGCCGACCAACATCCGCTCCTATCTGACGCATCGTGCCAAGGGTGCGGTCGATGGTGGTGTCGTCCGGCTCTGGGTTGCTCCCGCGATCGGCGGGATCGTGATCGGCTCGATCATCGCAGCCTTCGCGCCCGCAGCGGTATTCCGCATGGCGTTCGTGGTCATGGCCGGCGTCATTGCGTTCAAGCTCCTGTTCGGGCGCGACAGCTGGCGCATTGCCGATGATTTCCCGGGCCAGCCCGCGATGTCGGGGTTCGGCTTCCTGGTCGGCCTCGCCTCATCGCTCATGGGGGTGAGCGGCGGGTCGGTGTCGAACATGATCCAGACGCTCTATGGCCGCACGATGCATCAAGCGGTCGCGACGTCGGCAGCCCTCGGCGTGCCGATCTCGATCGTGGGGACGCTCGGCTACGTGCTGGCCGGACTGCCCCACCACGGGCTCCTGCCGCCGTTCTCGATCGGGTTCGTGTCGCTGCTCGGTGTCGTCGTGATGGCGCCGGTGTCGACTTTCGTCGCGCCCTATGGGGCCCGGCTTGCCCACGCCCTGCCACGCCGACAGCTCGAGATCGGCTTTGCGATCTTTCTGCTGATCGTGTGCGCGCGCTTCATTGCCAGCCTGGTGTGAGTAGCAACGGCGATCGTGATCGCCTGTTTCCGGCTCGGCTGGAGAGCCCGAGCGTGTCGTCCGGTGCGATGGCTCGCCGAGCCTGTTACGGATATCCCCGCATCAGCACGCTGGACCCCCGCACCTCCCAGCTCTGCAGGCGGTTGAGGAAGCTCATGCCGAGAAGGCTCAGCCTGAGCTGGCCGGGCTGCGCGATCAACGCCGGCACCTGATGCTCGACGATGCCGCGCACCGCCACGCGGTCGAGCGTGACCGGGGCGGCGAGCGTGTGACCGTTCGCGGTCTCCACGCTGACCGAGTATTTCAGGAGCTCGAGCGGCAGGCCGGCCTTCTTGGCGGCGTCGTGGGTGAGCACGACCGAGCTTGCCCCGGTGTCGAGCACCATGGCGATCGATACGCCGTTCACCTCGGTGCCGACGCGAAACTCGCCGGTATTGGCGCGCGAGAGCTCGACCGAACGTCCGCGGGTCGCGGTGCGGCCGGGCACCAGCTCAACGAGCACCCGGTCGCCGACCCGGGCCAGCTCGAAGCGATAGGTGTAGGCGAGCACCAGCATGAAGGCGATCGCCACCCAGAACAGCACGCCCGCAAGGGCCTGGGTGAAGTTCTGCCGGAAGATCGTCATCACGGCGCCGCCGATCAGGACCACGATCCCGACCTGGTAGGCGACCGAGGCCAATTCGCTCGTCGAGAGCGGTCCAGTCAGGCCCTCGCTGCGGCGCGCCAGAACGGCCAGCAGCGCCAAGCCGAGTGCAAGACCGAGCCAGGGAAGCAGGCGCTGCACGAGTGCTCTCGCTCCTAGGCCATGGCCGGGCGTCGCGCCGCAAGTCGGCGGTCAAGCTCGGCGAGAAGGCGCTCGCGCTCGGCATCCGACATCTGCGTCCACCGCGCGATCTCGGCCAGGCTGCGACCACACCCGAGGCACAGGCCGGAGGCCGGATCTAGTGTCCCGATTCCGAAGTTCGCAGGCACCAGCAGCGAGCTCTGAGCGAACTTCGGAATCGAAAGGACACTAGCCAACTCTATAATGCTAGTGCCGCTTTTGAACCCGAAGTCCGCAAACGGACTGGCCGAGACATCGTGCGAACTTCGGGTTCGCGACACTAGCGTGCAGACGCGGTTGCAGGGGCTTGCGATCACGGGTCAGCGCCGATCGGACGAATCGCGGTCGAACATAAGGACTGGACCGGCGAACGCAACCGTCATTGGGCGACCCGGAACATCGGACGGCGGCGCAGTTGTGCCCTGTCCTCGGGCGACAGGTGCATGTCATCGGTATGCGGGGGCTTCTTCGGTTCGCGGATCGGCTCGAGCGCCGACATCACCCGCTCCGGCGGAAACGTGACGATGACCTCGGTGCCTTCGCGCAGCTTCGAGCGCAGCACGAAAGTGCCACCGTGCAGATCGATGAGGTGCTTGACGATCGGCAGGCCGAGACCGGCGCCCTGTTCGGCCGATTTGATCGCATTCGATCCTTGACCGAAAGAATCGAGCACGATCGGAATTTCCTCCTCCGGGATTCCCGGACCGGTGTCGCGCACGCTCAGATACTGCCCGCCGGACGCGGTCCATCCCACCTTGAGCCAGATCTCACCGCCTTGCGGCGTGAACTTGATCGCGTTCGACAACAGATTGAGGCAGACTTGCCGCACCGCCCGCTCGTCCGCCCACAGCCGGGGCATCTCCATCTCGAAAATCTCGTGAATGGTGATGCCGCGCTTCTTTGCCCGCAGATCCAGGAGATGGTGGCATTCCTCGACGGTTGCGGTCAGGGTGACCGCTTCCTCATTGAGTTCGTAACGGCCGGCCTCGATGCGCGAGAGATCGAGGATCTCGTTGATGAGCCCGAGCAAGTGGACGCCGGACGAATGGATGTCGCCGGAATAGTCCTTGTAGGCCGCAATCGCATGCCCGCCGAACACCTCGTTCTTCATCACCTCGGAGAAGCCGAGGATCGCATTGAGCGGTGTGCGCAGCTCGTGGCTCATCTGCGCCAGGAAGCGCGATTTGGCGATGTTGGCGGCTTCGGCGCGCCGGCGCGCCTCGTCCGATTTCATTCGCGCCTGCTCGAGCTCGCCGATCAGCACGTCCTTCTCGGCGCGCGCCTCGAGTGTTGCCAGGGTCGAGGAATAGAGCCGGTAGGTGAGCAGGGCGAAATAGAACTGCGCGGTGAGCGCCATGCCGGCCACGACGTATCCCTGCACGCTCCCGGTGAGCAGGAAGTTGAGCGCGACCGCGATCGACACCGGGGAGGTGAGCGCCAGCATGGCGACCGGAAGGCTCGATGCCAGCATGCTCGATACCGCGACCAGCAGCAGCAGCACGAACAGGTTGAACATGCCTGAGCTGTCGGCGACGCCGATCGGCTGGATGAGGTCGAACATCCAGGCGAGGCCGAAGAACAGGTCGAGCAGCATGAAGCGCAGCCGCCAGGCCCGGATCTGGGCCGGCAGGCGCGGCGCCTCGGCGAGGAAGCGCCGGCAGGTGATGAGAATGATCAGATGGATGAACAGGACCGCGGCCATCCAGGTGCCGGCCATGATCGGCTCGTTCCAGAACCCGGACAGGATGCCGATCGATCCCACCAGGAGGATGATCACGAGCGATCCGGACAGCCGGTTCTGCGCGAACAGCCGCAGGAGCTCGGCATCGAAAGCGGGCCGCGTGCCGCTCGTCGAGGTCAGCCGATCGCGCGCCTCGCGCACCTGCGCCACCGCCTCGCGGCGGCGCCTGACGGCGTTCTTCTCGGCGACCGCCTCGCGCTCTCCATTCGGCGGCGTGGTGACGCTGATGGACAAGAGTTGGAACCCGCCGTTCGCACGCGCCTGCCGGCCGAACGATCGGTCGGCCGGAGCAGAGCGCCCCCTGGGAGTCGGCCGCGCCCGAGGCCCGGCTCTGGGCGCGCTCGATCCCGCAATTTCGCTCAAATTCCTTAAGGGCGCGCTTAAGGGGTTGCAGACGCAGGTTAACGAAAGCTTGCCGGCCGCCGAGCGCGACGTGGTAGCGTGACGCCAAGTCCTTGCAGCGAGCGTTCAAGGCGCACCGCGGCGGGCAGATCGGCGTGATTGGGCCATCGGAATGAAGCTGTATATCGACGCCGGCCGGGCACCCAATCCGCGCCGGGTGCGCATTTTCCTCGCCGAAAAAGGGGTCATGCTGCCGGTCGAGACGATCGACCTTGGCGCGCGGGCTCACCGTTCGGCGGCGTACGCCGCCATCAATCCGATGCAACGGCTGCCGGCGCTGGTGCTCGACGACGGCACGGTGATCGCCGAATCGATCGCGATCTGCCGTTACGTCGAGGCGCTGCATCCGACCCCGCCGCTGTTCGGGCAGGACACGCTCGAGCAGGTCTTGGTGGAGATGTGGCAGCGCCGGGTCGAATTCCATCTGCTGACGGCGGTCTCGCACGTCTTCCGCCATCTCCATCCGGCCATGGCCGCGCTCGAGGAGCCGCAAGTCGCGGCCTGGGGGGAAGCAAACAAGCCGCGCGTGATGGAATTCCTCGAGTTTCTCGACACCGAATTGGCGCAGCGGCCCTATGTGGCGGGAGCGCGCTTTTCCGTCGCCGACATCACGGCGGTGGTCGCGCTCGACTTCATGAAGCCCGCCAGGCTGGTCGTGCCGGAACAGCTGAGCCATCTCCGCCGGTGGCACCGCGACGTCTCGGCCCGTCCGAGCGTCACCCGGGAGCGATAGACGTGACCGCGCTCATTCGCCCGGCGGTCGCAGACGACCATGTCCAGCTCTGCGAGCTGTTCGACGAGCTCGATCAGCTTCATCGCGACGCGCGCCCCGATATCTTTCGCAAGCCTGCCGGCGATGCCCGCTCGCGCGCGGACATGGCGGGTCTGATTGCAGGCGAGGGCGGAACGATCCTGGTCGCCGATGGCGGCAACGGCCTTGTCGGGGTGGCGGTCGCGTTGCTGCGAAGTCCCTCGCATCCGTTGCTGGTGGCCCGCAGGACCGTGGAGATCGACAACATCGTGGTCCGCCGAGGTCACCGCCGGCGAGGGATTGGCCGGCTCTTGGTCGCGGCCTGCGTCGCATGGGGCAGGGAGCGCGGCGCCGACGACGTCGAGGTCGCGGTGCACGACTTCAATGCCGCAGCGACTGCGTTCTATGCGGCGCTCGGCTTCGAGATGTCGGTCCACAGGTTGCGTCGGCCACTGCCTTGACGGCGGCAGGCGCGAGCGCGGTCACCGGTCCAGCAGCGCGATCAGGCTCGACGTGTCCCAGCGCTTGCCGCCCATAGCCTGCACTTCGGAGTAGAACTGGTCGATCAGCGCGGTCGTGGGCAGGTGCGCCCCGTTGCGGCGCGCTTCGGCAAGGCAGATGCCGAGGTCCTTGCGCATCCAGTCGACCGCGAAGCCGAAGTCGAACTTGCCCGCCACCATGGTCTTGTAGCGATTCTCCATCTGCCAGGACTGCGCCGCGCCCTTGGAGATGGTCGCGATCAGCTTCTCGATGTCGAGACCGGCCTTCTTCGCGAAATGCAGGCCTTCGGCCAGGCCTTCAACCAGGCCGGCGATGCAGATCTGGTTGACCATCTTGGCAAGCTGCCCCGAGCCGGCGGCGCCCATCAAGGTGCAGGCGCGCGCATAGGCTGCGATCACCTTCTCGGCGCGCGCGTACGGCTCGGCATCACCGCCGCACATCACGGTGAGGACGCCGTTTTCCGCGCCGGCCTGGCCTCCCGACACCGGTGCGTCGATGAAGTCGAAGCCGCGCTTCTTGGCTTCGCCGTGAAGCTCGCGCGCGATCTCCGCCGAGGCGGTGGTGTGATCGACCAGGACCGCGCCCTTCTTCATTCCGTCGAAAGCGCCGTTCGCCCCCAGCATCACCTCGCGCAGGTCGTTGTCATTGCCGACGCAGGCCATGACCAAATCCTGCCCTTCGGCTGCGGCTTTCGGGGTCCGGGCGGCCTTGCCGCCGAACTGGGCCACCCATTTGTCGGCCTTGACGGCAGTACGATTGTAGACCGTCACCTCGTGGCCGCCCTTGGCCTTGAGATGCCCGGCCATCGGAAAGCCCATTACGCCCAGCCCGAGAAACGCGACCTTTGCCATCCTGACCTCCCTGCGCGGGCCCTGCGCCCGGCTGATGTTCCTCCGCTCATTGCGACGGGAGGCGGGCGGCGTCAACCCGGCTCATGCCGCTCGTGCCGACGCGACATTGACGCGTCCGGAGGCCTGCCTATGTTGAGTGCACGGATATCCGCCCGCGCGGGTGCAGCGTCGGCATGGAGCGGTTGCGATGGCAGTGACGAAGGACGCGGTGCTCGCGGCGCTTGCGGCCGTGAGGAGCCCCGAAGGCACGTCGTTGTCCGACACCGGCAAGCTGTCCGACATCGTCGTCAGCGACGGCAAGGTGTTCTTCTCGATCACCGTCGACGCCGCGGCGGTGCCGGGCTGGGAGCCGGTGCGCAAGGCCGCGGAAGCCGCGGTGCGCGCCGTCCCGGGCGTCGCTTCGGCGCTGGTCGCGCTCACCGGGGAGCGCGCCGGCGGACAGGGGGCGCGCGCGCCGGGGTCCACCCCCGCGGCGCCCTCGGCGCATGCCGGCCGCGGCCGTCCGGCCGCGCACGCGGCCGAGCGTCAGCCGGCGGTGCCCGGCGTCGGGGCCATCATCGCGGTCGCGTCCGGCAAGGGGGGCGTCGGCAAATCCACCACCGCGGTCAATCTCGCGCTCGGCCTGCGCGATCTCGGACTCAAGGTCGGCATGCTCGATGCCGACATCTACGGGCCCTCGGTTCCCAAGCTGCTGGCGATCCGCGGCCGTCCCGAGATGCTCGGCGGCAACAAGCTCAAGCCGATGGATGGCTATGGCCTCAAGGTGATGTCGATCGGCTTCCTCGTCGAGGAGGAGACGCCGATGATCTGGCGCGGCCCGATGGTGATCTCGGCGCTGACCCAGATGCTGCGCGACGTCGAGTGGGGCACGCTCGACGTGATGGTGGTCGACATGCCGCCCGGCACCGGCGATGCCCAGCTCACCATGGCCCAGCAGGTGCCACTCAAGGGTGCCGTCATCGTCTCGACACCGCAGGACCTGGCGCTGATCGATGCGCGACGGGGAATCGCGATGTTCAATCGTGTCAACGTTCCGGTGCTCGGCGTCGTCGAGAACATGAGCTATTTCGTCTGCCCCAAATGCGGCGAGCGCTCCGACATCTTCGGTCACGGCGGAGCGCAGCACGAGGCCGAGCGCCAGGGCGTGCGGTTTCTGGGCGCTGTCCCGCTGCACATCGAGATCCGCGAGACGTCCGATTCCGGTCGGCCGGTGGTGGCGACCGATCCCGAGGGGCCGCATGCGAAGGCCTTTCGCGAGATCGCCGCCAGGGTGCGTGAGGCGCTCGGAGCGGGCGCGGAATCCCGACCCGCACCCAAGAT
>DASTZX010000200.1:0-5295 GCA_035764045.1 Xanthobacteraceae bacterium
CAATCCGCATCGTAGCGCAACAACACCCAGACCTTCGTGCCGAGCGCGCCGGCGAGGTGGACAACCGACGTGTCGGATGAAATCACCAGGTCGAGGCAGCTCATCAGAGCGGCCGTGTCCACGAAATCGCCGATGTGGCTCTCGTAATCGAGGATGCCATTTGTCCTCAACAGGCTCTTGTCGTCGTCGCTCGCGTTCTTCTGCACCGAGATGAATCGCGCCGGGGTCGCGCTCACCGCAGGCAAGAGCCGCATGAGCCCGATCGAGCGGTTATGATCGCTGCGGAAGCTCGGGTTGCCCGCCCAGGCGATACCGATCCGCGGCCGCTCCAATCGATCGAGCCGCAGCCGCCATTCCTCGACGCGGACGGGCGGCGCGGAGAGATAGGGGGCTGGATCGAGCCTCTCTGGGTCGATCCGCAAGGCCAATGGCAGGCTGCCGAGCGGACAGTGCAGGTCGTAGGCAGGGCGCGGCTCGCCTCGCGCCATCAGTCGGTCGGGTCCGGGCAGCTTCTCCAGCAACGACTTCAGCTCGGGCTGGACCTCCAATGTGACGCTCGCGCTCAGATCGGACACCGACTTCACAAACCGGCAGAACTGAATCGTGTCGCCGAAGCCCTGTTCTGAGTGAAGCAGGATCGACTTGCCGGAGATCGGCCGGTCGCCGAGCCACAGCGGCTTGTCGAACGAGCCGCCGATTTTGTCCACGCCGCCGCGCCATTCGTACTTCTTCCATCCCTCGGCAGCGTCACCGAACTTGAGCCGGCAAAAGGCCTCCGCGAAATGAGCCTCCGCCAGCTCGGGCGCCGCCTGTTGTGCCCGTCGGAAACAATGGATGGCGTCTTCGGGGCGGTTGCGGGCGGTCAGAAGGTTTCCGCGTTCAAGCCATGCGAAGGCAAGGTCCGGCTCGAGCGCGATCGCACGCTCGAAGGCAACGTCGGCGGCGTCATAGTCATTGAGATCGAACAGCAGCCTCCCGCGGCCCGCCCATGCCCCGGCGAGATTTGGGTTGAGCGCTAACGCGATCTCGAACGCGGCGCGTGCATCATCGAACTCCCGCAAAGCCGTCAGCGAGTTGCCCTTGTTCGAGTGAGCTGCTGCAGCTTTTGGATTGAGGGCGATCGCGCGATCGAAATCGGCAATGGCATCGGCGTAGCGCCGCAGGTCATTGAACGCTGCGCCGCGGGCATTCCAGGTATCCCATAGGGTATCGTTGGTGGCGAGCGCGCGGGTAAACTGGTCGACGGCACTCGCCGGGCGGCCGAGTGCCTTGAGCACGATTCCGTAGTTATAGAATGTCGCGTCCGATGCGCAGCCGGCCTCGATCGCCGCCTCCATGCACTTTGCGGCTTCGCCGAAGCGCCCTCGGCGCGTCAGGAGAACCCCGAGCAGGTTGAGGGCGCCGGCATGACGCTTTTGCTGCCGCAGGACTTTCCTGAGGGCCTGCTCGGCATCGTCAAGTCGCCCTGCTCGGAGGCTGGTGATAGCGCGCGCGACTCCCGTTTCCGGGCTCATCAGCGGCGCCTCTCAACGAAATCGAGCACCTCCCGGATTTTCGAATTATGCCCGCTGTTCGGCTTGGCGGCGACGACGCATAACTCACGCACCCTCTGTGCGCCGCGTGGCGATACCGCGTAGGGAGCCATGGCGGCAAACCCCGACTTGCTGATGTCCAGGAAGTTCATGTCTCAATCCTGCGGGTGCTCGGCAAGAAAGAATGGGTCTGCCTGGGCCAATCGAATCACCCGCCGGACCTTGGGGGAGGGCGGCGGACCCGTGGTGCTATCACGCCACGTTCGGTCGCGCCAAGAACTGTGTGCCGTGCTGCTCGATGGGCCCATCCTCCCCAGCCCGGCGGTTGGGACATTTGCGCGGACCGCATCCCTTCCAGCAGATCGCAGAGATCATCGTGCCGGGTTGCCACGCACCGTGGCGCCCGACGCCACATCTCCCGTCACGACACTTCCCGCACCGATAATGGCGTCGTCACCCACGACCACACCGGGAAGAATAATAGCTGCTCCACCGATCCAGACGTTGCGACCAATACGGACAGGGCGACCGAACTCCAACCCAGCCTTTCTCTGCGCCGGATCGCGAGGATGGTCGGCGGCGTAGATTTGGACGGATGGCCCGATCTGCGTCCTGTCGCCGATCGTCACTTCGACCACGTCGAGGATGACGCAGTTGAAGTTGAGGAACACGCCCGAGCCGATCCTGATGTTGAAGCCGTAATCGCAGAAGAACGGCGGCCGGATTTCGACGTCCGCGCCAACACTGCCCAATCTCTCGAGCAGAAGCTGACGACGCGCTTCCGGCGCGGCCATGTTGTACCGGCTCAACCACTCCGCCGTTACGGCGCGGTCGGCCTGTATCTCTGGAGCATTTGCGCGATACAGCTCGCCCGACAGCATCTTGTCACGCTCGGAACGGCTCATGGTCTTTGCCTTACGGATTCACGCGCCTTGCCCCATGCCCTTCGCGATCATGCGCACGTTCGCGATGAACAGCTGCGCCAGCGGAGTGAGCATCCGGTTGTTCAGGGTGATGAGGCCGATCGGCCGGCGCGTGTTGGACAGATCGACCGGCAGCGCCTTGAGGCGCGGATGCCACCCGGGCACGTTCAGCATGAATCTCGGAAGCACGGTCAGAAAGCGCCCCTTCGCGAGGAAATCGTTCTTCAGGTATTCCGAATGGGTGACCACGGTCGGCCGCGGCGGTTCGTATCCGCTCGCGCGAAACAGGTCGGCCACCATGGCGCCGAACAGGATGTCTGGCGGAAGCTGCACCCATGGTTCGTTCACCAGCTCGTCGAGCGTCAGCTTGCGCCGGCGCGTCAACGGATTCTTGGCCGAGGTCAAGACGGCGAGCGAATCGTGGAACAGCACCTCTGCGGCGAGATCGCCGGGCAGCGGCCCGAGCATCCGGCAGATCGCCAGCTCGATGTTTCGCTCCATCACCTCGCGATAAAGCGCCGCCGTGTCGTCCGCGACGACGTGAAAGGTCATGCGCGGGTGCTTGCGCGACAGCCGGTCGATGCAGGGAGACACCAGGGCGACCGAGAGCGGATCGGTGGTGCCGATGCGCAGCTCGCCCGTCGCGGGGTCGGAGAGGAAATCGATGTCCTGGACGCCCTGGCGCAGATCGTTGAAGATCGCGACGCTGCGCTTCTTCAGCGCGAGACCGTAGGGCGTGGGCGTGATGCCGCGCCGCCCCCGGTCCACCAGCCGCACGCCGAGCGCGGCCTCGAGCTCGGCGATCGCCTTCGATACGGCCGGCTGGGAGACGTTGAGCCGGGCCGCCGCCTTGCCCATGCTGCCGGCGTCGATCAGCGTCGCCAGGATGTCGAGGTCGCGCAGCTTGAGGCGCCGCTTGGTGCGATCGTTCCAGGGCACGGACGGGACATTCCAAATGGTTATGAGTTCATTCCATCTTCATTCTATTCACAAAAGGCGAGGCCGGCTAGCGTGAGGGAGCCTCGAGCGCCTTCGCGAGAAGGCGCAGGCGGATGGCAGCCAGTGGGAGGACGCCATGAACAGACGAGCATTCCTGTGTGGCGCCGCTGCGCTGACCCTCGGCCCCGCCGCGTTCACCCCGGCGCGCGCGCAGTCGTTCCCGTCGGGTGTCATCCGGTTCATCGTGCCGAACTCGGCCAGCACGCCGCCTGATATCCTCGCACGCATCGTCGCTAATGCGCTGGCCGACCTTGAAGGCTGGAAGACGATCGTCGAGAACAAACCGGGCGCGGTGTTGACTCTCGGCATCGCCGATGTGCTCAAGCAGCCGGCCGACGGCCAAACGGTGTTTTCGGTGACGACGCCGATCACGGCCGTTCCGGCGCTCATGCCCAGGGCGGCGGTCGATCTCGATCGCGACTTCGCGCCAGTCGTCCGGATCGGCACCGGCTACAACGTGCTGGTGGTCAATCCGAACGTGCCGGTCCATTCGGTCGCCGAGCTTGTCGATTTCCTCAAGAAGGACCCGGGCAAGCACACGTTCTCGTCGGGCGGCTTCGGCACGCCGGCGCACCTGCTCGGCGAGCTGTTCAAGCTCGAGACCGGCGTGCAGGCGACGCACGTGCCCTACAACCAGTTCCCGCAGGCGATCGCGGACCTCTTGGCCGGCGTCAACACCTACCAGTTCATCACGCTCTTGCCGGTCGTGCAGTTCATCAAGACCGGCAAGCTGCGCGCGCTCGCCGTGATGGGGAGCAAGCGCAATGCGGCACTGCCGGACCTGCCGACCATCGCCGAGGCAGGATTGCCGCGGCTCGTCGCCGAGGACTGGGCCGGCCTCCTGGTCAAGGCCGGTACGCCGGCCGGCGTGATCGCGCGCCTCAACGGCGCGGTGAACGCTGCGCTCAAGACCGACAAGGTGCGCGACGCGCTCGCCAAGATCGGCACCGACGTCGGCGGCGGCACGCCGCAGGAGTTCGGCGCCCACGTGCACGCCGAGACGCTGCGCTGGACCAAGGTCATCAAGGACGCGGGAATCAAGATCAACACATGACGCGTGCAAGCTTTCGCGTGACGCTGCTCGGGACCGGCGTGCCGATCCCGAGCCCGGATCGTTTCGGCCCGTGCACCCTGGTCGAGGCGGGCGAGCGGAAATTCCTGATCGATGCCGGCCGCGGCGCCGCCATCCGGCTCTTCCAACTCGGGGTTCCGCTCGGCCGGATCGACGTGCAGTTTCTCACCCATTACCACTCGGACCACACCTCCGGGGTGCCCGACGTGTGGCTCACCGGATGGCTCTCGTCGCATTTCGGCCGCCGCACGGCGCCCTATCGCGTGATCGGACCGACCGGCGCGCGCGAGCTGATGACGAACCTCGAGCGCGCCTATGCGCGCGATATCGAGATCCGCGTTGCCGACGAGAAGCTGCCGCGCCCGGGAATCGCAACCGATGTCACCGAGTTCGACCGCGACGGGGTCGTGTACGAGCAGGACGGCGTGAAGGTGGTCGCGTTCGAGGTCGACCATGGCGACGTGATCAAGCCGTGCTACGGCTATCGCTTCGAGTACGGCGGGCGCGTCGCCGTGTTCTCCTCCGACACCCGGTACAATCAAAATGTCATCAAGTACGGCGCCGGCGCCGACCTTCTGGTCCACGAGGTCGCGAGCGCGGCGCCGGAGCTGATGCAGGAGGCCTATATCCAGCGGATCATCGCGCATCATACGACGGCGCGCGAGGCCGGCCGTGTCTTTGCCCAGACCAGGCCGAAGCTCGCCGCCTATACGCATATCGTGGCGCTCGGCAGCGAGCGGGTTCGCCCGCCCACGGTCGACGACATCGT
>DASTZX010000201.1:0-6160 GCA_035764045.1 Xanthobacteraceae bacterium
AAGTAGGAGCCGACCTTGCTGATCGACTGCTTCATCATCCAGATCCAGCGCGCGCGGTCGTCGTACCAGAGCGGCAGGACGACCTCGTCGAGCTTGCGGTAAAGCTCGTCGGCATCGCGCCAGTTCGCCGTGCTCCTCTCCTCGTCGTTGCCGATGCCCCAGCCGGTGACGCCTTCGATGTGTCCTTCGACCCACCAGCCGTCGATCACGCTGAGATTGAGGACGCCGTTGAGGGCTGCCTTCATGCCGCTCGTGCCGGAGGCCTCGAGTGGAGGCAGCGGCGTGTTGAGCCAGATGTCGGCGCCGCTGACGAGATGGGCAGCGAGCCGCATGTCGTAGTTGGGCAGGAACGCCATGGGAATGGCCTTGGCGAGCTCGCCGATGTGCCGGTGGATCAGCGCGATCAGCGACCGGCCCCCTTCGTCGCGCGGGTGAGCGAGGCCGGCGAACACGACCTGAAACGGCCGATTCCGGGCAATCTCGGCCAAGCGCTCGATATCGGCGAACAGGAGACCGGCGCGCTTGTACTCGGTCATGCGCCGCGCGAACCCGATCACCGGAAGATCCGGCGCGAGCTCCACCGGGGAGAGTTCCTTGACGCGCGCGCCGAGCGCCCGTTTCGCGTCCTCGTGCGCTTCCCAGATCGCGTCGTCCGACAGCTGGTCCGCGCGTTCGAGCACCTCGGGTTCGATCGCCCATTGCGGGAACGCGTCGTCGAACAGACGCGCGAAGCTCCGGTGCGTCCAGGTTGCGGCGTGCACGCCGTTCGTGATCGCCCGCACGTCGTAGCCCGGGAACATGCGCGCGGTCGTCTCTGCGTGGCGCTTCGACACGCCGTTCACGTACTTGCTCAGATTAAGCGCCAGCCGCGTCATGTTGAGCTGGTCCTCGCCGGCGTAGCGCTTGAGCTCGGAGATCTCGAGGTGATCGCGGAGATCGCTCCACGTCGACGCGACGAGATCATAGGAGAACTTGTCCGTGCCGGCCTCGACGGGCGTGTGCGTGGTGAAGACGCATTTCTCGCGCACCCGCGCGACATCGCCGGCGCGGTCGTGGCCGCGATCGGCGCGAGCAAGCCGCTCCTGGTGCAGCAGATGCAGCGTGAGCAGCGCTGCATGCCCCTCATTGAGATGATAGGTCGTGATGTTGAACCCGAGCGCCTGCAGCAGGCGGCCGCCGCCGACGCCGAGAACGATCTCCTGTTTCAGCCGGTACGCCTCGTCGCCGCCGTAGAGATCGTTCGTGATGGCGCGATCGGCGCGATCGTTCTGCTCCAGATCGGTGTCGAGGAGCAGCACCGGCACGCAATAGCCGAGCGGGGATTCCAGGCGGAAGAGCCAGGGCCGGATCCAGACCTCGCGTCCCTCGATCGGCACCGCGACCATGATCCCGAGCGGCGCCGCCCGATGTTCCGGCCGCCACGGGTTCGGCTGCGTGACCTGGCGACCCTCGGGATCGATCTCCTGGCGGACATAGCCGGAGCGGCTGAGCAGCGTGACGAATACCATCGGCAGCTGCAGATCGGCCGCCGACCGCGCGCTGTCGCCCGCCAGCACGCCGAGACCGCCGCTGTAAGTGTGCATGTCGGGCCGCAGCGCGATTTCCATGGAGAAATAGGCGATGGACGTCCGCCGCAGGAATGGTTCGATCAAAGATGTCACCGTGCGATGCCTTGGAACTGTAGATTTCCTGTTCAGGTCCCAGATCAACGACGAACCGGCGTCGAGGTCAACCCGACGGCGCCGTTTCACGATCGGCCGGGCGGGCCGGGGTTCCACGCGCGGTCGGCACAGGATGGCAATTGCGACCTTTGCCGCGAAGCGGCCACGCGAGACCCCCTTGATTGCTGCCGCGAGTGGCGCTGAGCTAGTTCCCGGCGGCGCCCTCCCCTCCGGCTTCCCTGTCCGGACGCAGCCCTCTCCTCGCGGGATGAAGATCGCAAGCTTCAACATCAACCATATCAACAAGCGCCTGGCCAACCTGCTCGCCTGGCTGCGCGCGGCATCGCCCGACGTGGTGTGCCTGCAAGAGCTGAAATCCACGGATGCGGATTTTCCCATTCAGGCGATCCGGCGTGCCGGCTACGACGCGGTCTGGCGCGGGCAGAAAACATGGAACGGGGTTGCGATCCTCGCCCGCGACAGGGAGCCGGTGCTGACATGCACAGAGCTGCCGGGAGACCCGACGAATACGCAGAGCCGCTAGGTGGAGGCGGCGGTGAACGGGATCCTGTTTGGCTGCCTCTACGCGCCGAACGGCAATCCGCAGCCCGGGCCGAAGTTCGACTACAAGCTCGCTTGGCTCCAGCGGCTGATCCGGCATGCCAAGTCGCTGCGCGAGGCCGGCGTGCCGGTCGTCCTCGCCGGCGACTACAACGTCGTGCCGACGCCGTTCGACATCTATGAGACGCACTCCTACGACAAGGACGCGCTGGTGCAGCCTGAGAGTCGCGCCGCTTTTGGCCAACTCCTCGCGCAAGGCTGGACCGACGCCATTCGTGCGCTGCATCCGCAGGACCGCATCTACACGTTCTGGGACTACATGCGGAATCGCTGGCCGCGCGACGCCGGTCTGCGTCTCGACCACCTTCTGCTCAGCCCCGATCTTGCGAAGCGCCTCGCAGCCTCCGGCATCGATCGTGCAGCGCGCGGCGAACCCAATGCGAGCGACCACGCGCCGGCATGGGCCGAGCTGCGCGACGCCGCAACACGCACGAAGCGGCCGGCCTCATCCGGCGCCGCGGCCCCCCGCCCGGCGCAGCGGCGCATGACCGCCCGTCGATCCACCCGCCGGCCTCTCCTGGTGATCGATGGCGATTCCTTCGCGCACCGTTCCTACCACGCCCTGCCGAAGACGATCCGGCGTGATCGCAATCGCCCCGCCGGGGCGATCCTCGGTTTCGCCAACATGCTGCTGCGGCTCCATCAAGCGGAGCAGCCGCGCGCGGTCCTTGTGGCCTGGGATACGCTGGAGACGCCGACCTATCGCCATGAGGCATTCGCGGCCTATCAGAGCGGCCGGGAGTTCGACGATGAGCTCATCGAGCAGCTCGCGGTGATCCCGCAATTCGTGACGGCCTGCGGCTTTGCCAATGCCAAGGCCGCCGGTTACGAGGCCGACGATTTCCTCGGCGCCGCCGTCATGCGCGAAGAGAAGCGCGGTGGCACCGCCCTCGTCGCGAGCGGCGACCGCGACACGTTCCAGCTCGCCTCCGACCGGACCACGATCCTCTATCCGGTGCGCGCAGGCGAGATGGCGCGCATCGGACCGCGCGAGGTGCGCGAGCGCTACGGTGTCGATCCCAAGCAGGTGCCCGACTTCATCGCCATTCGCGGCGATCCGTCCGACAAGCTGCCGGGACTCCCGGGCGTCGGCGCGAGCGGCGCAGCCACGCTGCTGCGCCGCTACGGCTCGCTCGAGGCAATGCTCGCGGCCGGCCGCTTCCCCGACCATGCCGAACAGCTGCGGCTGTTTCGCTCGATCGCGGCCATGGACGCGAAGGCCCCGTTGCCGCCGCTGCGCGATCAGAAGCCGGCTTGGACAGAGGCCGCCGCTCTCGCGCGCAAGTGGCGCCTGCGCAAGCTCGCCGAGCGCCTCGATGCGCTTGGCGGCGAGCGATGACGCGTGATGGCGTTCCCGGCGCTGCAAGGCGGAACCATCCTCGCCGCCGGCCGCGGCCCAGCCTCATCCGGGCCAATAGCGCATCGCAACAAACCGCCCCGTCCGGTCCCGTGCCAGGCGCAAGCTGACGCATAAAGGCAACCCTTTGCCCTAAGACGTACGTTGTCGCGCCCTGCCACGGGCTGGCCCAGGAACGCGATGACCACGACTCTGTTTTCCATAAGGGCCTGCGCTCGATCTGCCATATCGGAGAGGATCTCCGGTCGCCCCCGCCTTCTTCGTGGGCATGTGAGCGCAGGCCCCATGTGTGCTGCTCTCACGGGGCGACGCACCGTTGTTTAGCGTGCTGTGGGTGCGGCGTTTCGGCGCCTGCGAACCGCATGCAGCCGCAGAGCGTCCGCTAGCCGACAGCCTTTCTGCGGAACGTTCGCTAGCCGACGCCCATTCTGCGGAACGTTGGCCGGCCCGCACCCATTCTCCTGGTAGTTGGCGCAGAAGCCTGCGGCGAGCGGTCCTGCCGCATGCGCAGCGGAGACCAATGTTCAACAGGCGCAAGAGAGGTCACCAAGAGAGGTCCCAATGAATATGACGACACGAAAGCTTTTACTCAGCACCGCCTTGCTTCTCGCCGGCGTCGGCATGGCGTCGGCCCAGGGAAGACACGAGGGAGCTGGCGCGCAAGACCACGGCGGCGCCGCGGCCGGCATCAGCGGCGGAGGCCCGCAGGCCGGGGCAGGCGCCAGAGAGCACGGCAATGCGGGCGCGCAGCTTGGCGGCCGGGGCGGAAATCGGGCAACCGTCGGAGCGGGCGGGCAGGCACAGAGCCAGGCCAACACGCACGGCGCCGCGCAGACCGAACACGGTCAAGGGCGCGGCAATGCGCAGCACAACTCGCAGCAGAACGAGCATGCGCAGGGCAACGCGAACGCCCGCGAGCATCAGCGCAACACCGGGCAAGGCTCGCATGAACAGAATGCATCGCGTAATGCGCAGCATAATACCCAGCAACAGCGTAATGCCCAGCAGGAGCATAATGCCCGGCAGCAGCGCAATGCCCGGCAGCAGCGCAATGCCCAGCAGGAGCACAATGCCCAGCAGCAGCACAATGCCCAGCAGCAGCACAATGCTCAGCAGCAGCGTAATGCCCAGCAGCAGAACGAGCAGACGAGACATCAGGCGCGGACGCCGAGCCGCACGACGAACGGTCAGGCTCCGAACGAGGCGCAGGGTCGGGCCAATCAGCAGAACCGGACGGTCAGCGAGCAGAACCAGGCCGCCGCCAATGTCCAGCAAAACGGCGGCAATCGCGTCCAGCTGAACTCGCAGCAACGCACGCACATTCGCGAGCGGGTCTTGTCACGAAGCAATGTCCCGCGAGTCAATCACGTCGACTTCGATCTGCGCGCCGGCGTTTCCGTTCCGCGCCACGTGCATTACGTCGCGATCTCGGACTATCCGACCTTGATCGACACGTTCCCGGAATACCGCGGCGACTATTTCTTCGTGACCGAGGATGAGATCGTCATCCTGACGCCGCAACGGCGCATCGCCCAGGTCGTGCCGCTCAACGGGTCGGCACATGTCGCGGCCGGCACGGCCTCCTCAGGTGGCGTGGAGCTCAGCTCGGCGGAGGTTCGCGAAGTGCAGCAGGTGCTGGTCGACCGCGGCTACGACATTCAGGTCGACGGCAACTGGGGCCCGGCGACGCGTCACGCGCTGATCACGTTCCAGCGGCGCGAAGGCCTGCCGGCGACCGGTGTGATCACCACGCAGACGGTGTCGAGCCTCGGGCTGCAAGGCAGGATCGCCCAGAGCCACATCCAGGGCGGCGCCTCCACGACCGGCCAAGGCAATGTCCGGGAGAACGGGCGCGAGAACGGGCGCATGAGCGGCCGTGGCAATCAACCGAATGTGCAACAGGGGCAAGGTCGATCGAACAACCAAAACGCCAACGCGCCGCAACACAACAGGTCGACGACCGGCCAGGGCAGCAATGAGCCCAGGAAGAACCAGTCCAATGCCCGAGGCAACAATCGGCCGTCACAGAACAGGTCGACCACCGGCCAGGGCAACAACCAGCAGCCGCCAAATCAGTCGACAAACGAACAGGGCGGCCGACAGAACCGGACCAATGGCCAAGGCGCCGATTTGCATGACCGTTCGACCACCGGTCAGGGCGGCAGCCAGTCAGGCGCAAATGCCGGCGAACAGCCACATGGGACCAAGGCGCAAAGCCATGGTCACATGCAGCCGGGCCAGAACCGGCAGAAATAAGCGAAGTTTCGCAGCAAGCCAGTCAATCCTTCGAACCCCGCTTTGGCGGGGTTCTTTTTTTGATTGAGATGACGGTCCCCTTATGGGCAATGCCAAACCGCTCCGGACAACGCCGCCCATGCGGGCGGGAACCTCGGGCAACCTGCCTCGTTCCCACCACATTGTGACCGCGTGACCGCGAGGCAGGCCGTGGGTCCAGGCAGCAGCGAAACGCAACGAGTCCGGGCCCCGTGCGGCTCCTTGCCGGATCCGTCCGCGCCGGCGC
>DASTZX010000202.1:0-5150 GCA_035764045.1 Xanthobacteraceae bacterium
TCGGCGACGGAGGACGCCGATCTGTTCCTGGTGGTGCGCGTGTTCACGCCCGACCTCAAGGAGGTCACGTTCCAGGGCGCGCTCGATCCGCACACCCCGATCGCGCAGGGCTGGCTGCGCTGCTCGCACCGCAAGCTGGACGAGAAGCTCACCCTGCCCTATCGGCCGTACCATACCCATGACGAGGAGCAGAAGCTGACCCCCGGGCAGATCTACGACGTGGATGTCGAGGTCTGGCCGACCTGCATCGTGGTGCCGAAGGGGTTCCGGCTCGGCCTCTCGGTGCGCGGCAATGACTATGTCTTTCCGGGCGAGCCCGGCGGCGGGGTCGAGACGCTCGGCAAGGTATGGACCGGTGTCGGCCCGTTCACCCACAACGATCCGCGCGACCGTCCGCCAGCGGTGTTCGGCGGCAACGTGAGCCTGCATGCCGGGCCGCGGCGGCCGGCGCATGTCCTGCTTCCCGTCATTCCCGCCAGACAAGCGAGACCGTCATGAGCTATCGCGAGGTGAGCGAGATCCGCGACGGCATGCGGATCGACTGGGACATGCCGATCACCGCCAATGACGGCCTTGTGCTGCGTTGCGACGTGTTCCGGCCGGTCAAGGCCGGACGCTATCCGGTGATCCTGAGCTACGGGCCGTATGGCAAATGGCTGCACTTCGCGGACGGCTATGCCAGCGCCTGGAAGCGCATGGAGGAGAAGCATCCCGACGTGATGGCGGGATCGACCAACAAATACCAGAGCTGGGAGGTATGCGACCCGGAGAAGTGGGTGCCGGACGGGTACGTATGCGTGCGCGTCGACTCGCGCGGCTGCGGCCGCTCGCCCGGCTATGTCGAGCACTGGTCGCCGCGCGAGTCGCGCGACTTCTACGACTGCATCGAATGGGCGGGCACGCAGCCGTGGTCGAACGGCAAGGTCGGACTCTCCGGCATCTCCTACTACGCCATCAACCAGTGGAAGGTCGCGAGCCTGCAGCCGAAGCATCTCGCGGCGATCTGCGTGTGGGAAGGCTTCGCCGACTTCTACCGCGAGCTCAGCCACAACGGCGGCATCTACAACACGTTTGCGCAGAACTGGTATGACATGCAGGTCAAGACCGTGCAGCACGGTCTCGGCACCCGCGGCCACCGCAGCCGCATGAACGGCGACTGGGTGTCGGGCCCCGACACGCTCACAGACGAGGAGCTGGGCGCCAACCGCTACGATCTCGGCAAGACCTATTTCGCCCACCCGCTGGACGACGCCTATTACGCCGCCATGTATCCGGACTGGTCGAAGGTCAAGGTGCCGATGCTCTCCGCCGCCAACTGGGGCGGCCAGCCGCTGCACCCGCGTGGCAATTACGAGGGCTTCTTCCGCGCGGCCTCGAAGCAGAAGTGGCTCGAGGTGCACGGCATCGAGCATTGGACGCATTACTATACGGACTACGGCGTCGGGCTGCAGAAGCGGTTCTTCGACTATTTCCTCAAGGGCAAGCGGAACGGCTGGGACAAGCAGCCGCGCGTGCAGATCAACGTGCGTCATCCGGGAGAGAAGTTCGTGCTGCGCCACGAGGACGGCTGGCCGATCCCGCACACGCAGTGGACGAAGCTCCATCTGGCCAGCCACGCGCACAAGCTCGTCGCGGAGCAGCCCAAGGCCGCCGGGACGGTGACGTTCGACGCCAAGGGCGACGGCGTGACGTTCCTGAGCGATCCGATGGCGGTGACGACCGAGATCACCGGCCCGGTCGCGGCGAAGCTGCACATTTCGTCCTCGACCGAAGACGCGGACCTGTTCCTGGTGCTGCGCGTCTTCGCGCCGGACATGAAGGAGGTGACCTTCCAGGGCGCGCTCGACCCGCACACGCCGATCGGCCAGGGCTGGCTGCGCGCCTCGCATCGCAAGCTCGACAAGACCCTGACGCTGCCGTTCCGGCCCTACCACACCCACGACGAGAAGCAGCCGCTCACACCCGGTCAGATCTACGAGCTCGAGATCGAAATCGTTCCGACCTCGATCGTCGTGCCCAAAGGCTATCGCATCGGCCTGAGCGTGCGCGGTCGCGACTACGTCTATCCGGGTGGCTCGGGCGGAAAGCTCTCCAACATGAAGAACGAGTTCACCGGCTGCGGCCCCTTCCTGCACGACGACGTGCGCGACCGGCCGATGGCGATCTACGGCGGCGAGACGACGATCCACCTCGGCGGCGGGCGGGAGAACTTCGTGCTGCTGCCGGTCATTCCCGAGAAGGCCGAGGAGAAGCCGCAGCTTCGCAGGGTGGGCAAAGCCGCAAAGCGGCGTGCTCGCCGCCGCTGATGCGACTTGGACCGCGTGGGCGCGGCGCGCGCCGATCTCGGGCCTGCCCGAGATCGGAAACAACAAATGCGCAGATCGGGCAAGCCCGACCTGCGTGCGCCGTTGCCCAACCTACGGATTACAACCCCAACCTTGCCATCATCGGGGCCGCGTAGCGGTCGCCCTTGGTCACGCCCGGCCGGAATTCGCGGTCGAGCGCCGCAAGCGTCGCGGACGAGATGGTGAGCTCCGCCGCCTTGGCGTTCTCCTCGAGCCACTTGCGCTTGCTCGAGCCGGCCAGCGGGACGACCGGCGGCTTGCGCGAGAGGACCCAGGCGATGGCGAGCTGCGCCGGCGTGCAGCGCTCCTTCCCGGCCAGCTCCTTCAAGGCATCGACGAGGCCGGCGTTCTCCTTGGCGTTGTCGCCCTGGAAGCGCGGCATCATCCGGCGGGCGTCGTTCGACGCCATGGCATCGGTGACCGGCACGGTGCCGGTGAGAAATCCGCGGCCGAGCGGCGCGTAGCCGACGAAGCCGATTCCGAGCTCGTCGCACAGCGGAAGGATCTCCCGCTCGACGTCGCGCGACCACAACGAGTACTCGGTCTGCAAGGCGGTGATCGGATGCGCCTGGTGGGCGCGGCGGATGGTCTTCGCTCCGGCCTCGGAAATCCCGAGGTGGCGGATCTTGCCCTGTGCCTTGAGCTTCGCCATGGCGCCGACCGTGTCCTCGATCGGCACGGTGTCGTCGACGCGGTGAATGTAATAGAGGTCGATGTGGTCGGTGCCGAGGCGCTTGAGGCTCTTCTCGCACGCCTCGACGACATAGTCCGGATGCCCCTTGGCGCCCGGCTTGCCGTCCGGCAGGCGGACGTTGCCGAACTTGGTCGCCAGGATGTACTTGTCGCGGCGCCCCTCGAGCGCCCGCCCGACCAGCTCCTCGTTCGCCCCGTTCGTCCCATAGGCGTCGGAGGTATCGATGAAGTCGATCCCGAGCTCGGGCGCGCGGTGCAGGGTCGCGATCGCCTCCTCGGGATCGGGCGTGCCGTAGATCGGCGTCATGCTCATCGTGCCGAGATTGATGGCCGAGACGTCGAGGGTGCCGAGCTTTCTGCGTCCGATCATGGGGGTGCACCGGGTCTGTGAGGGGGACCGGCAGATTCGTCCGCCCACGACATAGTGTCAACCGCGCGTCTCGCCAGGTGCGGCGAAATGCGATTTGATGGTGGCGAGGCCGCATCCCGGGATCGCCCATGCTCATCATCAACAACGACGACGTCGCACGCCTTCTCACCATGGCGGATTGCATCCGCGTGCAGGAGGACGCCTTCAGGAAGCTCCCGACCGGCGGCGCCATGCACCGGCCGCGCATCGACATGTACATGCCGTGCGAGCGCCCGGACGGCTATTTCCGCTGGGGTTCCATGGAGGGCGCGAACGACGGGTATTTCGCAATCCGCATGAAGTCCGACATCATGACCTGGCCGCGCGACGCCGCCGGCAACTGGACCGAGGAAAAATATTGCCGCGAGCCCGGCACCTATTGCGGGCTCATCTTCCTGATCTCGACCCGCAATGCCGAGCCCCTCGCCTTCATCAATGACGGCGTGCTGCAGCATTTCCGGGTCGGCGGCGGCGCCGCCATCGGGGTGAAGCATCTCGCGCGCGAGGACACCCATACGGTCGGGATGCTCGGCTCGGGCGGCATGGCGCGCACCTTCCTGGAGGCGTTCGCCTGCGTTCGCCCGATCAAGTCCTGCAAGGTGTTCAGCCCCACGCCGAAGAACCGCGAAGCCTTTGCGCAGGAGATGTCGCAGCGTCTCGGCATCGAGGTGCGCGCGGTCGCGAGCGCGCGCGAGGCGGTGCGCGGCGTCGACCTCCTCTCCACCTGCACGGACAGCATGGCGCCGGTGTACGACGCCGAATGGATCGAGAAGGGCATGCACGTGACCAACCTGGGCCGGCGCGAGATTCCGGACCAGGCGATGGACCGCTTCGATGTGATCGTGCGCCAGGGCACGGCCGGCCTGCAGATGCGCCAGAGCGAGCGCTTCCAGGCCGAGCGCGGCCTGTCGCCCGCCGCCTTCATCGGCGGTACGCCGGAGGAGATGGCGCGCATTCCGGCGAAGAACCCGCAGCCCGGGATGGGCGGCGACAGCCCGGAATTCTCCGATCGCGGCCGCGGCGGCGACAAGCCGGATTTCGCCGACCTCGTGTCGGGCAAATGCGCGGGACGCACGTCGCGCGACCAGGTCACGTTCTATCGCAATGTCGGCAACCAGGGCCTGCAGTTCTCCGCCGTCGGCGGCTGGGTGTTCGAGCAGGCGGTGAAGAAGAAGATTGGGCGCGAGATTCCGACGGAGTGGTTGTTGCAGGACATCAGGGATTGAGTGTTCTCAGTCCGTCATGCCCGCGCTCGTCGCGGGCATCCACGTCTTGCGGACTGCGCCAAGAAGAAGTCGGGGATGGCCGGGACAAGCCCGGCCATGACGAGTGGGATCGCCTCACCTTCCCCGCAAGTACCGATAGGCCGCGCGCACGTCGAGCGGCATCCATTCCTTGTAGCGCTGGACGTTCGCATATTGCGGCAGCGCGACCTCGGCGACCGCTGCCTCCTCGCTCAATCCCGCCTTCATGGCGCGCGCCACGGCGGCGCACAGCTCGACCAGCATGTCGCGGAAGCGCGCGACATCGGCGAGCGTCGCCGGCGGCCCATGGCCCGGCACAACGACCGCAACATCGAGCGACAGCACGCGGCCGAGCGCCGCGATCAACCCATCGAGGTCGCAGTCGCCGAGCCAGGGGAAGCGGCCGTGGAACAGAAGGTCGCCGAGGAAGGCGACCTTGCGCTTCTCGACATGCACCAC
>DASTZX010000203.1:0-14160 GCA_035764045.1 Xanthobacteraceae bacterium
GGACGATACCGATGTCCGCTTCACCCATCCGGACCGCGTCTACTGGACCGACGTCGGCATCACCAAGCAGGATCTCGCCGATTATTATCGCGAGGTGTGGGAGTGGATGGCGCCGCAGGTGGCGGGCCGACCGCTGGCGCTGGTGCGCTGCCCAGAGGGCACCAAGGGACAATGCTTCTTCCAGAAGCATGCCTCGGCCGGCCTGACCGAGAAGAACCTGCGCACGGTGATCGACCGCAATGGCCGCCAGATCATCGCCGTCGACGGCATCGAGGGGCTGCTCTCTCTGGTGCAGGCGGGCGTGCTCGAGGTGCACGTGCGCGGCGCGATGATCGATCGGCTCGACCTGTGCGATCGGATCATCTTCGATCTCGATCCGGGCGAGGACCTCGCCTGGTCCGATATCGTCGCGGCGGCCCAGGACGTGCGCGCGCGGCTCTCGGCGGTTCACCTCGAGAGCTTCGTCAAGCTGTCGGGCGGCAAGGGCCTGCACGTTGTCGTGCCGATCGCGCCCGCAGACTGGGACACGACCAAGACCTTCGTGCAGGCGTTTGCCTATGCGATGGCGGCCGATGATCCCGACCGCTACGTCGCCAAGATGACCAAGGCGATCCGCAAGGGAAAGATTTTCGTCGATTACCTGCGCAACTCGGTCGAGCAGACCTCGGTTGCCGCCTATTCGACCCGGGCGCGCGCCGGCGCCCCGGTCTCGGCGCCGGTGTCATGGCAGGAGCTCGGCCGGACCAGCGCCGCCAATCAGTACACGGTTCTCAACATCCTGAAGCGTCTCCAGGGCCTCAAGCAGGACCCGTGGCGCGACATCGGCCGGGCGCAGCAAAACCTGCCGGACCTCGAGACTCTGCGCCGGCGCGGCTGAGGCGTCGTCGCTTGCGGCGGTATCCGGGAACCAAAGCTGCCCCCGCGATTTGACATCGCGATTTGACATGGGGCGGGTTCCTTCATGAACAGCATCATGGCTTTTGGCTTGCGATCGATGCGGCACGGCAGCGTGTGGCTTTGCGCCGCCGCGCTGCTGATGCTGTGCGGCGGCCGCGCGCTCGCCGCCGAGGGCGGCAACGCGCCCTCGGAAGCGCTGCTTCTCGGCCAGATCGTTATTCTCATGCTCACCGGGCGCCTGCTGGGCGAGTTGATGCAGCGCGTCGGTCAGCCCGCCGTCATGGGTCAGCTGCTCGCCGGCCTGCTGCTCGGCCCGACGGTGCTCGGTGCGCTCGCACCCGGCGTGCAACACACGATCTTTCCCGATTCCGGTGTGCAGAAGAGCATGCTCGAGGGCATCTCGCAGTACGGCATCCTGCTGCTGCTCCTGCTGACCGGAATGGAGACGGACCTCAAGCTGGTCCGCAAGGTTGGGAAGACGGCGATCGCCGTGTCGATCGCCGGCGTCGCTCTCCCCTTTGCGTGCGGCGTGGCACTCGGCGAGCTGCTGCCGGACGCGCTGTTGCCGATGCCGGATCAGCGGCTCCTGACCTCGCTCTTTCTCGGCACCGCGCTCTCGATCTCCTCGATCAAGATCGTCGCCGCCATCGTGCGCGAGCTGGGCTTCACCCGCCGCGACCTCGGCCAGGTGATCGTCTCCTCCGCCATCATGGAGGACACGATCGGCTGGATCATCATCGCGGTGACGTTGAGCCTTGCCCAGGCCGGCCACGTCGATGTCGCGAGCGTCGCCAAGAGCCTGATCGGAACCGCGGTCTTCCTGGTCGCCAGCCTCACCATCGGCCGCCGCGCGGTCTTCCTTGCGATCCGCTGGGTCAACGACACCTTCGTCAGCGAATTCGCGGTGATCACCGCGATCCTGGTCATCATGGGCGTGATGGCGATGATCACGCACCTGCTCGGCGTCCACACCGTGCTCGGCGCCTTCGTCTCCGGCATCCTGATCGGCGAATCGCCGATCCTGACGCGCCACATCGACGAGCAGCTGCGCGGGCTGATCACCGCCTTCTTCATGCCGGTGTTCTTCGGGCTCGCGGGCCTGAGCGCCGATCTCACCATTTTGGCTGACGGCACGCTTCTGCTTCTCGCCATCGTGCTCATCGCCATCGCGAGCGTCGGCAAGTTCGCCGGTGCATTCCTCGGCGGAAAGCTCGGCGGGCTCAATTTCCGCGAGGCATTGGCGCTCGCCTGCGGCATGAATGCGCGCGGCTCGACCGAGGTGATCGTCGCCACCATCGGCCTCTCCACCGGGGCGCTGAGCCGGACGCTGTTCAGCATGATCGTCGCGATGGCGATCTGCACCACCATGGCCATGCCGCCGATGCTGCGATGGGCGCTGGCGCGGGTGCCCATGCGTCGGGCGGAAAAGGAGCGGCTCGAGCGCGAAGAAATCGAGGCGCGTGGCTTCGTCCCCAACCTGGAACGGCTCCTCCTCGCGGTGGACGATGGTCCGAACGGGCGCTTCACGTCGCGGCTGGCCGGCCTTCTCGCGGGCCAGCGCGGCCTTCCGACCACTGTGCTGCCGCTGACCCCGGCCGCCGGCCAGGCGTTCGATAAGGAATCCGAAACGGCGCGCGCCGACAAGGCCGTCGCGCGCGAGACCGGGCGAGCCGTCGAGGCTACCGCGGAGGACAGCAAGAAAGCGACCGAGGAGGAGGAGGAGCCCGGCAAGGCCGACGTCATCGTTCGGCCGGTCGAGGCGCCGATCCCCGAGGCGGTCGCCGAGGAGGCCGAAAAGGGCTACGACATTCTGTTCGTCGGCATCGACAAGATGCGGGCGAAGGACGGCGGATTCCACCGCGACGTCGAGCGCATCGCCGAGGCTTTCGAGGGACCGACGGCGATCGTCGATGCGAAGGGCGTCCATGTCGAAAAGCCCGAGCAAAGCCCGCTCGACATTCTCGTGCCGGTGAGCGGCACCGAGGTGTCGCGCCGCGCGGCCGAGGTCGCCATCGCGGTGGCCCGCGTGGTGAAGGCGCCGATCACCGCGCTCTATGTCACGCCGCGCAGCGGCCAGCAACGCCGCGGCGCCCGTGGGCGGCGCTACGAGCAGGCGATCCTCAAGGAAGTGGTGGAGATGGCGGACCAGTACGACCAGCGCGTCGCGACCGCGGTGCGCTCCGAGGTCGCTGCGGACGATGCGGTGGTCGCCGAGGTCAAGCGCCGGGGCCACAACATCGTCATCATGGGCGTCAGCCGGCGCCCCGGCGACAAGCTCTTTTTCGGCGAGACCGCCGCCGGCGTGTTCGACAAGTCGCCGGTCACCGTGGTGTTCGTTGCGAGCTGACCGGCGCAGTGCGCACATGCTCCGGACGGAATCCGACGCCGAGGACGCGGGCCGGGATGCGCTGGAGCAGCGGGAAGCGCTGCGCGAGGCGCAGCGCCGCGGGAATCGTCGGCGTCTTGCCGCTGGCGAGCAGGGGATCGATGACCCGATTCTGGATCGCGACTTGCAGCGCCTGGGTCGCCCAGGTCGGGAAGGTCCGCCGTTTCTGCACGCGGCGCAAATCGTCGAGCGTGACCCGGCGCCGGCGCAGCGGCTCGGCGAGGATGTTCGCCGCCGCAACCGCGTCCTGGATGGCGAGATTGATGCCGACGCCGCCGATCGGCGACATGGCGTGCGCGGCGTCGCCGATGAACAGCAGCCCGGGCCGGCACCATTCCGCCAGCCGGTCGACCGCCACGCTGAGCAGCTTGACCTCGTCGAGGCTCTTGATCTCGTCGGCGTTCGGCCGCTTGGCGAGCCGCGCGACCCGGGCCCGAAAGGCCGCGAGGCCTTGCCGCTTTACCGCCTCGGCGGTTCCTTTGCGGATGACGAGCGCGCATTGCCAGTATTCGCCGCGATCGAGCATGACCATGAGCTGTCCGTCAGCGAGACGCCCAAGCACTGCTTGATCGTCGTCGGCACGACGGTCGAGCCTGAACCACAGCACGTCCATCGGCGCGCCTTTGTCCTCGACCTTGAGACCCGCACGCTCGCGCAAACGCGAATGGCGTCCGTCCGCCCCGATCACCAGATCGGCGCGGATCTCGATGACGCCGTCAGGGCTGTTCGCGACCACCCCGACGGTCCGCCCGCCCTCGCGGAGAAGATCGGTCGCCTCCGTTCGCATCATCAGCCGGAACCAAGGCAGCGCATTCGCTTGCGCCGCCAGGAAATTGAGGAAATCCCATTGCGGCATCAAGGCGATGAACTTGCATCGCGTCGGCAGGTGGGTGAGGTCGGCCAGGCGGAAGCGCTCGTCGCCGATCTCGCCTTCCGCATAGCGCACCTCCTGATGCGGCACCTTGAGGAAGGCGTCGAGCAGCCCGAGCTCGCCCAGCACGTCCATCGTCGACGGATGGATGGTGTCGCCGCGGAAATCACGGAAGAAATCCGGGTGCTTCTCCAGCACGATCACGTCGACGCCGGCGCGCGCCAGGAGAAAGCCGGCCATCACCCCGGCCGGCCCGCCGCCGGCAATCGCACAGGTGCAGGCGAGCGGCTCAGTGGCTGGCGTCGTCTCGGTCATGCTCTCCGTCGAGGTGCTCGTGCCGCGAACCCGACGTTCGGCACACTCGTCAACGCGGCGCGGATCATCAGGCGCTCAGAAGCTTCTCGATGCGGATCGGCAGCGCGCGGATGCGGATGCCGGTCGCGTGATAGACCGCGTTGGCGACCGCCGCCGCGGTCCCGACATTGGCAAGCTCCCCGAGGCCTTTGACGCCGGCCGGATTGACGTGGCGATCTTCCTCCGGAACGAGGATGACTTCAACATCCGCCACGTCGGCATTCACCGGCACCCGGTAGTCCGACAGGTTGTCGTTGACGTAGCGCGCGCGTTCGCGGTCGATCTCGGTCGCCTCGTGCAGGGCCGAGCTGATGCCCCAGATCATGCCGCCCATGAGCTGGCTGCGGGTGGTGCGCGTGTTCATCAGATGTCCGGCCGCGAAGGCGCCGACGATGCGCGGCACGCGGATTTCGCGGGTCAGCGCGTTGACCCGCACCTCGACCAGCTCGGCGCCCATCGCGTACATGGTCTTCTCGCCTTCGCCGCCGCCGGTCGCGGCGCTCGTGCCGCCATAGAGCGCGGCGACCGTTTCCGGCTTGAGGCCATGCGGGACGAATTCCGCATATTCCTCGATCGCGTTCGCGCCCAGCCGCTGGAATGTATCAGCGACCGGCTCGCCACCGCCGGCGGGGCCGGTCACCCGGCCGTTGGCAAACGCAAGCCCGGCGACGTCCTGACCGGCGAGCGGCCCCTCGTTCGCGGTGGCCGCGCCGCGGAACAGCTTCGCCCGGATCGCATCGCATGCCTTGATCACGGCCGAGCAGCAGCTCGCGGTGGTGCGTGAGCCGCCGGCAACCGGCGCCGGAGGCAGCTCGGTGTCGCCGAGTTCGACCGTGACCTGACCGAGCGGAACGCCAAGCTGCTCGGCCGCCGCCTGGCCGATCACGGTGTAGGCGCCGTTGCCGATCTCGTGCGCCGCCGTCTGCACCCGCACGTCGCCGTTCGCCATCAACCGCACGCGCGCCGCCGCGGTGCCGGTATGGGTCGGATAGAGTGCGGTGGCGCAGCCCCAGCCGATCAGCCATTCACCCTCGCGCATGCTGCCGGTGCGCAGCTCGCGATTGGTCCAGCCGAAGGCGTGGGCCGCCTCGTCGTAGCACGTCATGAGCGAGCGGCTCGAATAGGGCTTGCCGTCGACCGGATCGGTCTGCGTGTCGTTGATCCGGCGCAGCTCGATCGGATCCATGCCGAGCTTCCAGGCAAGCTCGTCCATCGCGCTCTCGATGGCATAGATGTAAGGCACCACCGGCGGCGAGCGCATGTAGCCTGGCGTGTTGCGGTCGGCGTGCACGACATTGACCCGCGTCTTGATCGCGCCGTAGGCGTACAGGCGGGCGCTGTCCTCGACACCGGCGACGACGTAAGGATCGGGGCGCGAGCTCACCTCCCAGCCCTCGTGGCTGTATCCGACGAGCTTTCCGTCGCGCCCGGCGCCGAGCCGGATGTGATGGCGCGTCTCCGCCCGGTAGGTCGCGGTGGTGAAACCCTGGGCGCGTGTCACGACCAGCTTGACGGGCCGATTGAGCCTTTTGGCGGCCAGCGCGATCAGCGCCGTGCGTGGCGTCATGCCGCCCTTCGAGCCGAAGGCGCCGCCCACATAGCGGCTCACCACGCGCACCTTCTCGCGGTCGATGCCGAGCCGCTGCGCGACGCCGTTGCGCAAGCCAAAGACGAACTGGCTCGGCTCGTAGACGGTGAGCTTGTCGTCGCGCCATACGCAGCTGGTCGCGAACAGCTCGATCGGATTGTGATGCTGGGTCGGGGTGGCGTATTCGACATCGATCGCAACGTCGGCACCGGCCAGCGCCGCGTCGGCGTCGCCCGCATTGGGCACCTTCTTGTGCTGCTGCGAGACCTTGGTGGCGTCCTCCGTGGTGATGCCCGGTGAATCGAAGGTCGCGCTCGCCGCCGCGGGCGCGTAGCTCGCCTCGACCTTGTGGGCGGCCTCCTGGGCCGCCTCGAAGGTGTCGGCAATCACGACCGCGATGATCTGGCCGTCATGCATGATGTCGGGGCCGAGCGACTGGATGGACGTCGCCGCGCCGGCCTGCTGGAATTTGAGCTGCTTGAGCTCGCCGGTGTTCTCGGACGTGAGGATGTCGAGCACGCCCGGCACCGCATGCGCGGCATCGAGCCGGAGCCCGGACAGGCGGCCCTTGGCGATGCTGCTCGTCACCAGCACCGCAAAGGCCGGGTTGTCGAGCGCGACGTCGGCCGGATAGCGCGCCTCGCCGGTCACCTTCAGTCGCGCGTCGAGGCGCGGCGCGGGCTCGCCCATGTTGGCCTTCGGGGCAGGTGCGGCAGCGCTTGCCATGACCAGTCTCCACGTCCTTGCCTGTTGAGGGCTCGCGTTCAGATCGTGATCGCGGCGGCTTCGTTGAGCGCGCGCACGAGCGTCCGCTTGCCGAGCGCGATCTTGAAACTGTTGTGCTCGCGGCCGCGCGCCGCCGCGAAGGCGGCCTCCGCAGCCGCCGCGACGCTGCGGTCGTCGATCCGCTGGCCGCGCAGCGCATTCTCGGCCGCGGTTGCACGCCACGGGACCGTTGCGACGCCGCCAAGCGCGATGCGCGCCTCGGCCACCATGCCGTCACGCAGGTCGAGCGCGACTGCGGCCGAGGCGAGGGCGAACTCATAGGATTCGCGGTCGCGCACCTTGAGATAAAGCGAGCGCCGCATCCACGGCGCGAGCGGCACCTCGAAGGCGGTGATCAACTCGCCCGGTTGCAGCACGGTCTCGACATCGGGCCTCTCGGCGGGCGGCCGATGCAGCGCCGCGAAAGGAATGAGCCGGCCGCCCTGCGCGCCCATGGTCTCGACAATGGCATCGAGTGCGATCATGGCCTGGGCGAAATCGCCCGGATAGGTCGCGATGCAGCGCTCGCTCGTGCCGAGCACGGCATGCTCGCGGTTGAACCCGTTCATCGCGGCGCAGCCCGTCCCGGGATTGCGCTTGTTGCAAGCCGCATACGACACGTCGCGGAAATAGGGACATCGGGTGCGCTGGAGCACGTTGCCGCCGAGGCTCGCCATGTTGCGGAGCTGTTGGCTCGCGGCGAGCTTGAGCGACTGGGCGATCATCGGGCAGTCGCGCCGCACGGTCGGGTTATCCGCTGCCTCCGCCATGCGCACCAGTGCGCCGAGGCGGATGCCGTCGCGGGTCGCCATGACCTGGCCGATCGCCGTGTCGTCGAAGCCATTGATGTCGATGACCCTGTGGGGCCGCATGACCTCGAGCTTCATGACGTCGAGGAGGGTGGTGCCGCCGGCGAGATATTGCGCCGGGTTTGCGAGCGCGGAGCCGCCGCGCTCATCGGCAGCCAGCCGGATCGCGCTGGCCGGGGCGTCGACGCGTTCGAACACGAACGGTTGCATGTCATTCCTCGTCTGGTCGAGCCTAATCCCTCATCGCGGTCTTCATGACCAGCTTGGCCTGGTTGACCGCCGCGACGATGTTCGGATAGGCGGCGCAGCGGCAGAGATTGCCGCTCATGTACTCGCGGATATCGGCATCACTGCCGGCGTGTCCCTCGTTGACGCAGCCGACCGCGGACAGGATCTGGCCCGGCGTGCAATATCCGCACTGGAATGCGTCGTTGTCGATGAAAGCCTGCTGCATCGGATGAAGCTCCCCATCCGATTTCGCGAGCCCTTCGATCGTGGTGATGCCGCGGCCCTGCGCCGAGGCGGCGAGGGTGAGACAGGACAGCACGCGGCGGCCGTCGAGCAGCACCGTGCAGGCCCCGCATTGGCCGTGGTCGCAGCCTTTCTTGGTGCCGGTGAGGCCGAGGTGGTCGCGCAGCGCATCGAGCAACGTCGTGCGCGCGTCGAGGGCCACACGCCGCTCGTGGCCGTTGATGGTGAGCCGCAAGTCGAGCCGCATGCGCGGATCGATGCGCCGGGCCGGCGCCGGCTGTGCGGCGAGCGTCTGCGTAAAGCCGGGCGCGGCGACCGTCGATGCGCCAGCCAGCAAGAACTCTCTGCGGCTGGATCCATCTCGCGATCCACGGCGCGGAATTCGGCGATCGGGCGCGGTCATGCTCCCTCCACGGCTTGCGGTCGAGTGGCTGTCGGAATGCTAGGAATTCAACGGGTGAGCACAGAGGAGGTTCCTGGAACTCGCCGCCGGCAGCACGGAACCTCACAGCGCATCCGCGGGTTCTCGACTTCGTGGAGTTGGCAGCAACTCGGTTCCGTTCAGGAAGGCATCGCGATGGACATGGATCGACCCACCGGCACTGACACATCGCAGGCGCCCGAGCTCACCAAAACCGAAGCGCGGCAAGGCGTGACCGGCCACAATGTGCGCTATGTGCTGGTGTTGGGGTTGCTCGGCGTGGTGGTCGGGTTCGCGGTCGCCTATTGGGTGGTGAGCAGCCTCTACGGCGCGTGACGGCATCATTTCGTGGCGCCGTGCAATGTTGATGCTCGCGCAATCTTGATCTCGTCCTGGCCCGCGACGGCGGGCCGGAGGGCGCCGGTGGGGCGCCCCGGAACGACGGCCGCTAATCCAACTTGATCCCGGCCGCCGTCACGACCGCGCGCCACTTGGCGGCATCGGTTTTGATCAGGGCCGAAAACGCCTCCGGCCCGAGTTCGCCGGCGCCCGCGCCCTGGCGCGCGAGCTTCTCCTGGTACTCCGGATCCTTTTGCGCCGTCACCAGCGCATCCTGCAGCTGCTTCACGATGGCGGGCGGCGTCTTGGCCCGCACCACAAAGCCGAACCAGCTCTCCGCGACCACGCCCGGCAAGCCGGCTTCGGCCATGGTCGGGACGTCGGGAAGCGCGGGGCTTCGCTCGCGCGCCGCGACCGCGATCGCCTGAATCTTGCCGGCCTTCACCTGCGGCGCGAGGATCGGGGCATCGCCGAACAGCGCATCGATCTGCCCGCCCATGAGCGCCGGCATGGTCTCGCCGGTGCTGCGGAACGGCACGTGGATCAGCTCGATGCCGGCCTCGCGCTTGAGGAGCTCGCTCGCGAGGTGGGTCACGGCGCCGACGCCCGCCGACCCGATGGTCGTCGCGCCCGGATGCGCCTTCGCGTAGGCGACGAACTGGGCGAGCGTCGTGACGCCGAGCGTCTTGCGCACGGCCAGCAGCAGTGCCGAGCGCCACACCGTACCGAGCGGGATGAAATCCTTCTCGACGTCGTAGCTCACATGCTTTGCGGCCGGGATGATCGTGAACGGGCCGATCGAGCCGACCAAAAGGGTGTAGCCGTCCGGCTCGGCCGAAAGATAGCTTTCCGTCGCGTTGAGCCCGCCGCCGCCGCCGCGGTTCTCGACAATGACGGGCTGCTTGAGCACGCGGCTCAGCGCTTCGGCGGCGAGCCGTGCGCCGGTGTCGCTCGGCCCGCCGGCCGCATAGGGCTCGATCACGCGGATCGGGCGGCTGGGAAACTCGGCGGCGGCGAGCGAACCGATCCCGGTGAGCAGGGCCGCCGCCACAAGCAACGCTTTCGCGACAGCCCCCGTGCAATCAAGCCGTGCCACGCCTTCGTACTCCGCTTTGACTGCGCCCGCGTCCCCGAGCGGACTTAAGCACTCCCGGGCGCGCCTCTGAACTGCGAAATTGTCACGGGTGGCAACCCCCGTAGCGATTGCCGGGCCGGCGGCCCCCGCCTAAATTCCGCGCCGTTCAAGGTGAGAACCAATGATCATCGATGCACACGCCCACTTTGTCCCTCAGGCTCTGATCGACGATTTGACGTCGGGGCGGCATCGCTCGCCCTCCGTGAAGGTCGCGGCCGAGGGCGCGGGCGTGCGCCTTGCCTTTGCGGGCAACGAGGCCAAGCGGCCGATCCCGGCCGGCATGAGCACGGCCGATGCGCGCCGCCAATGGCTGGCGGCGCACGGCATCGACCGCCAGGTGGTGGGCGGCTGGCTCGACATGTTCGGCTACGACCTGCCGGCCGACGAGGCAGCGGACTGGAGCCGTTTCCTCAACGCGCACATGCTGGACGCGACCAAGAAGCTGCCGTTCTTTATTCCGCTCGCGACCGTGCCGATGCAGTCCGGTCGGCTCGCGGCGCAGATTCTCGAAGAGGCGCTCGACGCCGGATTCCACGGCGCCATGATCGGCACGCAGCCGAAGGGCGCATCGGGCGTGCTCGACGATCCCGACCTCACGCCGTTCTGGGAGGCGGCCTCGGCACGCAAGGCGACGCTGTTCGTGCATCCGACCTTCGGGGCGCGCGACGACCGCCTCAAGGCCTATGGTCTGGTGAGCGCGGTCGGCCGCGTGACCGACACCTCGACCGCGATCGCGCGGCTCCTCTTCTCCGGGCATCTCCTGCGCTATCCCGGCGTCAATCTCGTGATCTCCCATGGCGGCGCCGCGCTCGCCATCATGCTGGGGCGGCTGCGTCAGAGCTTCGCGACCGCCCCGGCCGACAATGCGGACCCGGTCGCCGGCTTCCGCAGGCTCTACGTCGACTCCGTCGTCTACGATGCGCGCACAGTGCGCTTCATCGCCGACATGCTCGGGCCCGACCGCGTGCTGATGGGCACCGACCTGCCATTCGCCATCGCCGAGGGCGAGCCGGTCAAGCTGATCGAGGCGGCCGGCTTCTCCGCCAAGGAACGCGCCGCGATCCTCGGTGAGACCGCGGCGGGGCTCTTCCGGGTTCCGGTCGCGGCCACCGTCTAGGAGGCACGATGCTGGGACGCGACGAAAGCCACGAAGCACTGCCGCTCGGAACGGACCGCGCCGGCATCGGTGTCCCGGTGCGCCGCAGGGAGGACCTGCGCCTCGTCGTCGGTCAGGGCTGCTACAGCGATGACGTCAATCTGCCCGGCCAAGCCTATGCGGTGATGGTGCGCTCGCCGCACGCCCACGCGCGCATCGTCAAGATCGACACCGCGCCGGCGCGGGCGGCGCCGGGCGTGCTTGCCGTGCTCACCGGCCGCGATGGTCTCGATGACGGCATGAAGCCGATCCCGCACAAGCAGTGGTCCTATCATCCGGCGGAAATCCCGCTCAAGAACAAGAGCGGCGCGCCGGTGTTCGCGGCCATGCATTATGCGCTCCCTGCCGACAAGGCCCGCTTCGTCGGCGAGGCGGTCGCGATGGTGGTGGCGACAACGCTCGCGGCCGCCAAGGACGCGGCCGAGCTGGTCGCGATCGACTACGAGCCGCTGCCCCCCATCACCGATGCCGTCGCGGCCGCCGAGGCCGAGGCGCCGCGGCTGTGGGACGAGGCGGAGAACGTGCTGATCGACGCCGAGGTCGGCGATCCGGCCGCGACCGAGGCGGCGTTCGCCAAAGCTGCGCACGTGGTGCGGCTGAAGACATGGATACCCCGCGTCACCGGTGTGCCCATGGAGCCGCGCGCCGCCGTCGGCGAATGGGATCCGAAGGCCGGGCGCTACACCGTCCACGCCGGCAGCGGCGGCGCGGTGCGTCTCAAGACCGACATCGCCACGAGCCTCGATGTTGCCGAGGACGCCGTGCGTGTGCTCATGCGCGAGGTGGGCGGCAACTTCGGGACCCGCGGCGCGATCTATCCGGAGTTCGTGCTGGTCGCCTGGGCAGCGCGCCGGGTCGGCCGCCCGGTCAAATGGACCTGCGAGCGGCATGAATCGTTTTTGAGCGACTACCAGGGCCGCGACCTCACCTCGGAGGCGGAGCTGGCGCTCGATTCCAAGGGCCGTTTCCTGGCGATCCGCGGCTCGAACACCGGCAACCTCGGCGCGCTCACCGCCAACTTCTCGATGGTCCAGAAGGGCGTCGAGATCATGTCGAGCATCTACCGCATGCCGACCGCGCATTTTCGCGCGCGCTGCGTGACCACCAACACGGCGCCGACCCGGCCGTATCGCAGCGCCGGCCGTCCCGAAGTGATGTTCGTGATGGAGCGGCTGATCGATCTCGCGGCGCGCGAGCACGGCTTCGACCGCATCGAACTGCGCCGGCGCAACCTGTTGAAGGAAGCCGAGCTGCCCTATCGCAATCCGTTCGGCATGGTCTACGACAGCGGCGCCTATCACAAGGTGATGGAGCAGGCCGCCGCGCTCGGCGACTGGGAGGGCTTTGCGGCCCGGCGCCGCGCCGCCAAAAAGCGCGGCAAGCTGCGCGGCATCGGCATCGCCAACTACGTCGACACTGCGACCGGCGTGCCGCGCGAGCGGGCCGAGATCACCGTGCAGCCCGACGGCTTCGTCGACGTGGTGCTCGGGATCATCTCGAACGGGCAGGGGCACGAGACGAGCTTCGCCCAGCTCGTCAACGAGTGGCTCGGCGTGCCGATCGAGCGGGTGCGGCTCATCACCGGCGACACCGACATCGTGAAGGTCGGCGGCGGCACCCATTCGGGCCGCGGCATGCGGCTCGCCAGCATCACCATCCACAAGGCCTCGGGCGAGGTCGTCGCCAAAGGCATGCGCATCGCCCGCCATCTGCTCGAAGCCGGGGAGGACGCGCGCATCGTCTTCGACGACGGGCGCTTCGCCCTCGAGGGCACCAACCGCTCGGTCGGCCTGTTCGAGGCGGCGGCGGCGCAGACGCGCGGCGACCTGCCCGAGGAGCTGCGCGGCGCGCTCACGGCCGTGTGCGACGAGACGGTCCAGGACGCGAGCTTTCCCTATGGCTGCCACGTCTGCGAGGTCGAGATCGACCCGGACACCGGCAGCCTGGAGATCGTGCGCCATTGCGCGATCGACGACGTCGGCCGCGCCGTCAACCCGATGATCATTCACGGCCAGACCCACGGTGGCATCGCGCAAGGGGTCGGCCAGGCGCTGCTCGAGCAATGCTTCTACGATGCCGAGAGCGGTCAGCCGCTCGCCGGCTCCTTCATGGACTATGCGATGCCTCGCGCCGCCATGCTTCCGTTCTTCACCACGGACATCAGCGAGGTGCCGTCCACCACCCATCCGCTCGGCATGCGTCCGGCCGGGGAGGGCGGCACCACGCCCGCGCTCGCCGTGGTCGTCAACGCGATCGTCGATGCGCTGGCCGAGTTCGGCGTGACGCACATCGAGATGCCCGTGACCCCGGAGCGGATCTGGCGCGCGATCCATGGGCTGGCGCCACGCTCGCGCTCATCGGTGTGAAGTGCGGCGATGGTCGTGATGAAACAATATTATCTCCGTCACCCTGAGGTGCTCGCGCTCCTTGGCGCGAGCCTCGAAGGGCGACGGCCATTGCGGTCCCGCTTGCACGCGTGCGGCGCTGCCTCGGCCGATCATCCTTCGAGGCTCGCTTCGCTCGCGCCTCAGGATAACGGATATCGGGGAGTGTGATTGTGAACATGATGAAACTCTCGCCTACGCTTGCTCTCGTCGTTGCGCTCGCCACCCCCGCTTTGGCGCAATCGCCCGATCCGAACTGGCCCAACAAGCCGATCCATATGGTCGTGCCGCTGCCCGCGGGCTCGGCGGTCGACCTCGTCGGCCGCCTCATCGGGCAGAAGCTCGGCGCGCGGCTCGGGCAGACCGTCGTCGTCGAGGACCGGCCGGGCGCCAGCGGCGCCATCGGCACCGAGGCGCTCGCGCGGGCGGCGCCCGACGGCTACACGCTCGGAATGGCGACCACGACCACGCTCGCCACCGCGCCCGTGCTCAATCCGAAGCTCCCCTACGATCCCGTCAGGGACATTGCGCCGGTCGCGCTGATCGGGGTCTCGCCGTACGTTCTGGTGGCCTATCCGGGCGTA
>DASTZX010000204.1:0-9377 GCA_035764045.1 Xanthobacteraceae bacterium
ATGGCCTGGGAGGGCAAGTCGGTCGGCGAGATCTGCCGCCAGATCAAGGACAAGGATCGCAACGGGGGGCGCGACCTCGCCGCCCTGCACGAGCACCTCGCGAGCGACGACCTGGTCGCCTATGGCTGGCATCCCGGCAAAGGCCGCGCGCCCGCGCCCGGGACGCAACAACAGCTTGGCGAGCTGGTTCAGGCCTGGATCGACAGCGGCGCCGCCTGCCCGTGAGACTTTGTCATTGCGCGCGGGTGGCCCCTAATCCTCGCTCCCTTTGCCGCCGCCGTCCTCGAGCTCGTCCTCCTCGCCTTCGACGGCCGGCACCGCATAGGCGCCGGAAAGCCAGCGATGCAGGTCCACGTCGGCGCAGCGCCGGGAGCAGAACGGCCGCACTTTCGGATCGGCGGGCTTGCCGCAGATCGGACAGGGCTTGGCGATGGCGGGCTGCTCGGCCATGCGATTCATTTAGGCGCCCCGGATTTGTTGCGCGAGTCCCAAGCGCGCAAGCGGCACCCCGCAGGGCTTGTCATGCCCGGCACCCGGGTCCGGCCTTCGGCCGGCCCGAGTGTAGACTCTTGTGCCGGGCATCCACGTCTTCTTCCCTTAGCAAAGACGTGGATGGCCGGGCATAGGCGAGCGAAGCGACGCCGTTCTTCGAACGGCTATACCCGGCCATGACGGTGCCGTGTGAGACCCAGCGCCTCACTCGTTGGCGTTCACCCGGATCTTCGCCGCCGTGATGATCGGGCCCCATTTGTCCATCTCCGACTGGAGATGGCGGGCGAGCTCCTCCGGGGTCGAGCCCACCGCCGTGGTGGCGATCTTGTCGAGCAGCTCGACCTGGTCGGGGTCGCGCACCACCCGCACAGCGTCGGCGTTGATCTTGCCGATGATCTCGGGCGGCGTCTTTGCGGGCGCGAACAGCCCGTACCACGACGACACCTCGAACCCGGGCAGGCCGGACTCGGCGACCGTCGGCAGGTCCGGCGCCCACGGCTGGCGCTCGCGCGACGTCACCGCCAGCGCGCGCAGCTTGCCGGCATCCATCAGCGGCACCGCCGAGCTCGCGGTCGGAAACATCACGTCGATGCGGCCCGGGATCACGTCGTTGTAGGCCGGCCCGGCGCCGCGATACGGAATATGCGTCATCTCGATATGCGCCATGCGCTTGAACAGCTCGCCGGCGAGATGCACCGAGGTGCCGTTCGAGGAGGACGCGAAGGTGATCCGTCCCGGCCGCGCTTTTGCGTACTCGATGAACTCCTGCACGGTGTGCACCGGCGAGGACATCGGCACCACCATGATGTTGGGATAGGTGCAGATCAGCGACACCGGCGCGAAGTCGGCGACCGGATCGTAGTTGAGCGAGGAGAACAGGAATTTGTTGATGGCGTGGCCGATCGAGACCAGGAACAGCGTGTAGCCGTCGGGCGCGGCGCGCGCGACCTGCTCGGCCGCGATATTGCCGCCTGCGCCGCTGCGGTTCTCGACGATCACCTGCTGGCCCCACATCTCCGAGAGATGGACCGAGAGCAGGCGCGCGACCACGTCGGCGCCGCCCGCGGGCGCGAACGGGACCACCAGGTAGACGGGACGGCTCGGATAGATGATCGGCTGCGCACGCGCGGGCGCGCGCCCGAGGGCCGGCGCGATGCCGGCGGCGGCGGCGAGCGTCAGGCAGCGGCGGCGATCGATCACAAAAGGCCCGGGGCTCGTCATTCTTGTGGGATGGCGAATCTTAGAAGCGCGCCCGAGGTCCCGCAAGGCGGGTGCGACGCTGTCGCGATCGGCGGCTCAACCGCGGCGGCCCGCCCTCAGCGACCGCTGCGCCGCACGTCCATGGCGCGCAGCTCGGCCTTGAGGATCTTGCCGTAATTGTTCTTCGGCAGCGCGTCGACGAAGACGTAGTCCTTCGGCCGCTTGAAGCGCGCGATGTGGCCGAGACAGAGCGCATCGAGGGCCTCGCGGCTCGCCTCCCCCACCACATAGGCGACGACGACCTCGCCCCACTCGCGGTCGGGCCGGCCGATCACCGACACCTCGCGCACCTCCGCGTGGCGCATCAGCACCTCTTCGACCTCGCGCGGATAGATGTTCGATCCGCCCGAGATGATGAGATCGTTGGCGCGGTCCATGAGCGTGAGATAGCCGCTCGCGTCGAAGGCGCCGATGTCGCCGGTGTGCAGCCAGCCGCCGCGCAGCGCCGCAGCGCTCGCGCCGTCGTTCTGCCAGTAGCCGCGCATCACGACGTCGCTGCGGCACAGGATCTGCCCGGCCTCGCCCGGCGCCAGCGGCCGGTCGGCCTCGTCCGCGACCATGACCTCGACGGCCGCGAACGGCCGGCCGGCCGAGCCGAGGCGCTTGAGCCAGTCCGGGTGCGCGCGATCGGCGATCTCCTCGCGCGACAGCGTCGTGATCGTCATCGGGCTTTCGCCGAGCCCATAGATCTGCGCCAGGCACGGGCCGAAGCGCGCGAGCGCCTCGCGCGCGTCCTCGACATACATCGGGGCGCCGCCCCACACGATGGTCCGGATGTTGCGCTTATTGAGGTCCCCGCCATGCGCGGCCAGCCGCTTCACCATCGTGGGCGCCGCGAACATCGAGGCGCGCCGCCAGCTGCCGAACAGGCGAAAGATCTCGTCGGCCTCGAAGCCGCCGGACTCCGGCACCACGTTGACGGCGAGCCGCATCACATGCGCCATGATGTAGAGGCCCGACCCATGGCTCATCGGGCAGGATCGCGTCGCAGGGCGCGATCGGGTCCACCTCCGCCGCATAGGCTTCGCTCAGTCGCGCCAGCACGCGATGGGTGAGCATCGCGCCTTTCGGGCGGCCGGTCGTGCCCGAGGTGTAGAACAGCCAGGCGAGATCATCGGGCGCACGGGGAACGAGCGCGATCGGATCGGCGCCGATGAGCCGCTCCCAGTCGGCGCCGCCGAGCGTGATCAGCCGGTCGAGAGTCTGCGGCGCGTGCGGCGCGACCGCGGCCGCCACATCGGCGGAGGCGAAGCAGACGCGGGCGCCCGACTGGGCGATGATGTAGCCGAGCTCGCTCCCGTGCAGCTTGGCGTTCGCCGGCACCGCGACCAGGCCGCCGTGCCACACCGCGTAGAGCGCATCGAGATAGTCGGGCGAATTCTTTGCCGCGATCACGACCCGGTCGCCCGGCACGAGCCTGCATGCGTGGCGCAGCGCGCCCGCGAGCCGCGCCGCCCGCTCCGCGAAGGCGCCGTAGCTTCGGATCACGCGCGCGCCGTGGCCGACGGCAGCGGCCCCGGGATGCGCGCGCCCGGCGCGCTCGAGGCACAGAGCGATGTTCATGGGCGGATATTCATGGGCGGCTACTCCCTCGCGCCGCGTCGCGCGAGAGGTGAGCGTAGCCGCATCTCCCGCGTCAAGCCTTGCCGGCGCTGACCCAGCCCAGATTCACCGGAAAGCCCTCGCCGGACAGCAGCGACACGGTCTCGTACAGGGGCAGGCCGACCACGTTGCTGTAGGAGCCGACCAGCTTGACCATGAAGGTGCCGGCGAGGCCCTGCGCCGCGTAGCCCCCGGCCTTGCCGCGCCACTCGCCCGAAGCGAGGTAGGCCTCGATGTCGTCGGGCGCGAGCCGCTTGAAGCGCACCCGGGTCTCGACCAGCCGCTGGCGGAAAGCCTCCTTGGGCGTCACCAGGCAGATTGCGGTGTAGACCCGATGGTTGCGGCCCGACAGCAGGCGCAGGCACTGCGCCGCCTCGTCCATCAGCTCGGCCTTGGGCAGGATGCGCCGCCCGACCGCGACCACCGTGTCGGCGGCGAGAATGAAGCTGCCCTTGAGGTCGTCCTCGAGCCGGATGGTCGCCAGCGCCGCCTCCGCCTTGGCGCGCGCCAGCCGGTTCGCGCAGGCGCGCGGCAGCTCGCCCTTGTGCGGCGTCTCGTCGAGCTCGGCCGGCCGCAGCGCATCGACCTCGATGCCGGCCTGTTCGATCAAAGCGAGCCGGCGGGGCGAGCCGGACGCAAGCACCAGTTTGGAACGGCCGATCATCGATCCTGCTGTCGTCGGTCAAAGCATGCGGGGAATGGGGCGCGAAACTAACGGAAGCGATCTCGGTCTACAACGCCGGCCGTGATTCGTCATGCCTGGACCTGGAGCAGCTAGCCCGTAGCGTAGCCCGGATGGAGCGGAGCGCGGGGACGCGCAGTGAGCCGGCGCTCCCTCTCCCCGCGAAAGCGGGGAGAGGGTCGGGGTGAGGGGCTCTATACGGGCATGTGAGGCAACCGCTCGCGGATGCGCCCCCTCACCCGACCGCGCTGCGCGCGGTCGACCTCTCAGCCGAAGTCGGATTTATCCGACTTCGGCCAAGCCAATAATGCCGAACTCGGGCAAGCCCGAGTTCGGTGCACGCGGGGAGAGGTGAAGACGGGACACGGCTCGCGCTTGCGAATGTGGCCCCTCACTCGTTCCCGCTCGGTTGAAAGCCGAACCGGTCCTTGATCTTGCGCATCAGCATGTCGCGCACCGCCCGATAGGCGTCGAGCCGCTGCTCGCGGCTGCCCTCGGTGTCGGTCGGATCGGGCGTCGGCCAGTATTCGACGTCGGCCGCGATGGTGCGGGTGAGCTCGAGCGCCTTGTGGTGCGCCTCCGGCGAGAGCGTGACGATCAGATCGAAGTTCAGTCCCTCCCAGTCCTCCAGCTCCTCGAATGTCATCGGCCGGTGCTTGGCGATATCGAGCCCGACTTCCTCCATGGCGGCGACCGCGAACGGATCGACCTCCCCGGTGCGCACGCCGGCGGAGCCCACATAGGCGAGATGGCCGAACAGACGCTTGAACAGCGCAGCCGCCATGGGCGAGCGCACGCTGTTGAGCCCGCAGGCGAACAGCACGGACTGCGGCCGGGCGATGATCGGAGCCGGCATCGCTGTCCTACCCCTTGCCTTTCCAGTGCAGCACGGTGATCAGCGTGAAGAGGTGGCGGGCGGTATCGAAATCGAGCCGGATCTTGTCCTTGAGACGCTCGATCAGCAGCTCGGTGCCTTCGTTGTGCAGCGCGCGCCGGCCCATATCGATCGCCTCGATCTGACTCGGCGTCGATGTGCGGATCGCCTGGTAGTAGCTGTCGCAGATGATGAAGTAGTCCTTGACGATGCGCTTGAGCGGGGTGAGCGAGAGATGATGCGTCACCACCGCCTGCTCGTCGGCGGTGCGCACCTCGAGGACCAGCCGGTTGCTCACCACGGCAATGTGCAGCCAATAGGGACCGCCCTGATGCCCGATCGGCTCGAACGAGTTGGCTTCCAAGAGATCGTAGATCGCAACCGCGCGCTCGTGCTCGACGTCGGCGTTGGCGCGGCCGATCGAGCCCTCATCGAGCGTGACCTTGACCAGCCGGCGGTCGGGCCCCCTTGCGCTCATCGCCGGTTGAGCCGGATCGCGACCGAGCGCGCATGGGCGGCGAGGCCCTCGGCCTCGCCCAGCGCGATGGCGGCGGGCCCGAGCGCCGCGAGCTGATCCGGTCCGCATCGCAGCAGCGACGTGCGCTTCATGAAATCGAGCACGCCCAGCCCGGAGGAAAAGCGCGCCGAACGCGCGGTCGGCAGCACGTGGTTCGAGCCCGCCACGTAGTCGCCGATCGCCTCCGGGGTGTGCGGCCCGAGGAAGATCGCGCCGGTATTTCGGATGCGCGAGGCGAGATGCTCGCCGTTGCGCGCCACGATCTCGAGATGCTCGGGCGCGATCCGGTCGACCAGCGGCACCGCCTTGTCGAGGCTCTCGACCAGGATCACGGCGCCGAACTCGCGCCACGAGGCGCCGGCGACCGCGGCGCGGGGCAGCGTCTCGAGCTGGGCCGCGACGGCGGCCTCGACGGCGCGCGCGAGCGCGGCGTCGTCGGTGACGAGGATCGATTGCGCGGCGGCGTCGTGCTCCGCCTGCGCCAGGAGATCGGCCGCGATCCAGTCCGCGTTGGCGTCGCCGTCGGCGAGGATGAGCACTTCGGACGGGCCGGCGATCATGTCGATGCCGACTTTGCCGAACACCAGGCGCTTGGCCGCCGCCACATAGGCGTTGCCGGGGCCGACGATCTTGTCGACCGGCGCGATGGTCGCGGTCCCGTAGGCGAGCGCCGCGATCGCCTGCGCGCCGCCGACACGGTAGATCTCGTCGACGCCGGCCAGCGCCGCCGCCGCCAGCACCAGCGGGTTGAGCCGGCCATCCGGCGCCGGCACGACCATCACCAGCCGCTCGACCCCCGCCACCTTGGCGGGCACCGCGTTCATCAGCACGGAGGACGGATAGGCCGCAGTCCCGCCCGGCACGTAGAGCCCGGCGGCCGCGATCGCCGTCCAGCGATAGCCGAGCTCGACCCCGAGCGGATCGGTGAAGCGCTCGTCGCGGGGAAGCTGGCGGCGGTGATAGGCCTCGATGCGCTCGCGCGCGAGCTTGAGCGCGTCGAGCGCGGCGCGATCGCAGGAGGCGGACGCCGCCTCGATCTCCGGCTTGCCGACGCGCAGGCTGGCGCGGGAGAGATCGACGCGATCGAATTTTCGGCTGAGCTCGACCAGCGCCGCATCGCCGCGTTCGACGACCGCGGCGATGATCGCTTTCACGGCCTCTTCGACGTCCTGCGCGGCTTCGCGCTTGGCGCCCAAAAAGGCGGAAAATCGCTTGGCGAAGTCGGCATTGCGCGTGTCGAGGCGGATCGGCATGGCGAGCCCTTCGGTTTACGGGCTCAATGGCGTGCCGGCGGGTGCGCGTCAACCCGTCTTACGGCGTCCAGGTTTATCGATCGCGCCGAAAAGGACCCGTCATCCTGAGGTGCGAGCGCAGCGAGCCTCGAAGGATGATCGGCCCGCAGATCGGCTTTAGCCGACCTGCCATTTTTGATGCCGATCTCCGGTAAACCCGAGATCGGTGCCGTCGCCCTTCGAGGCTCGGCCTTCGGCCGAGCGCCTCAGGGTGACGGAGACACGCAGAAATGTTGGCTGGCTTCCGGTAGCCGTCACGCCGTCTTGACGGCGCTCGCCTCGAGATGGGTCGGGCAGGTAGCGGTCGCCCACACCGGGCCGAGGTCGGCGAGCTCGGCCTCGAGGCATTCGACGTCGAGCCGCAGCGCGGCGCCGCCCGAGAAGGTGAGGATCACCTGGCCGCCCGGCGCGTCGCTCGGCACGAACTCGACGGCGAGCAGATTGAGCACCGCCTCCTTGTCCGCGCACGTGATCTGGCGCGCCTTGACGCCGTTGACCCGCTCGAAGCGCAGCGCCGCGCGCCGGCGGCGAAACGGCGGCGCCGGGCTCTGCGCGCTCTCCCAGTCGAAACGATTGATGACGATGACGATCCGCTTCTCGGCCGGGCGCCACAGAATGTCGCCGACCTTGACGACCGAGTCCTGGACATGCGCGGACAGCACGTCGATGTCGTCGTTGTCCAGCGCAACCAGCTTGAGCAGATCCATCGCAGGCGCCCCGGTTCTATGCCCGCCTATCTGGGGTGGGCCGTCATGGGCCGCAATGCTGTCGCGGCAATTTTTTGCTGGCAAGAGGGGCGTGTAGCCCGCGTGGAGCCCACGGGGTCTCGCCTTCGCGAGCCCAAGGACAGGCTCCGCGGAATGCCGGAACGCCGCCCCGGATTGCGGCGCGCCGCCCCTTCATCCGGGCTACGATTTCTCGGCCAATGCCGGGCGCAATGCGAACGCAAGCGGAACGGTCGCGAGCACGACCGCTGCGACCGTGACCAGGGCGGCGTTCACGCCGATGCGGTCGCCGAGAAGCCCGTACAGCATCGGCGCGGTCGCGCCTGCCCCGATCGTGCCGGTGTAGAAGATGCTGAAGGCGCGGGCCCGCCGCTCGGGCGCGACAAGGAGCGGGACCGAGCCGTACAGCACCGAGGAGGTGCCGTTGAGCGCCACGCCGATGACCGGCAGCAGCGCGTAGCAGGCCCACAATGGCAGCGGCAGCAAGGCGAGAATGCCGAGCGCGGTCAGGCCCTCGGTCACGACGACGGTGGCGAATACGCCGAGGCGCGCGCCGAGGAACCCGCAGATGAGCTTGCCGCACGCGCCGCCGGCGAACACCAGGGTGAGCGCGAGCCCGATGGTCGAGACGCTCGCCCCTTTGGCGGCGAGCAGGAACGGCAGGAATGTGAGGAACGGCATGCGGGTGGCGCTGTCGATCATGCCGATCGACAGCAGCAGCGGAAAGCCGCGGCGCGGGCCCTCGGCACCGGCGGCGACGGCCTTCGCGGCGGCCGCGGCCGGCTCGGCCTCCTGGCGCGGCATCAGCAGGAAAACGGCGAATGCCGCCACGAGCCCGCAGGCGCCGAGCAAGGCGACGCTTGGCCGCCACGGCATCCAGGTGACGAGCAGCGCAGCCGCCGCCGGCACCGTCATCTTGCCGATGTCACCGGCGAAATTGTAGGTGCCGAGCGCCTTGATCGAGCGCGGGCCCGCGAAGGCGCGCGCCACCAGCGCGGAGGCGAGCGGATGCTGGGTGCTGGCGCCGAGCCCGCCCAGGATCAAGGCCGCGGCGAGCATGGGAAGGCCGGCGCTGGCGCCGGCCAGGAGGTAGCCGCAGCCCGCAAGCGCGGTGCCGAGCGCGAGCACGCGCGCGGCGCCGATCTTCTCGGCCAGCAGTCCGGACGGGATCTGCAGGCCGGCCAGCGTCCCGGAAAAGAGGGTGCGCAGAATGCCGATCGCCGCATAGGAGAGGCCGAACTCGGCCTGCCAGATCGGCAGCATCACGTAGACGAGATCGGTATAGCCGTCGTGCAGTGCGTGCGCACCGCAGGCGACGCCGAGCGCGCGGCGCTCGTCGCTGGTGCGCGGCACGACGGACGAGCTGCTCGCGAGCGCGGTCATGACGGAGCGTCCCAAGGAGTGGTCCCGAGCGTGATGCGGCACGGGAACCTGCGGCGTAAGATGCAGGTCGGTGCCATCCTTAGCGAGGGTGCCGCTGGGGTCAATCGCCGGAACGCGTGGAAATCCCCTGCCGGGGGCCGGCGCAGACATGATTTTGCCGCCAGTCTTAAGCAGTCGTCGAAGCGGCATAAACGATTTGGTTACCTGGCCTTCCGTACCTGTCGGCACGGGATGGGGGTCAAAAGGAGGGCGAAATGTTCGAGCTGCGCGACCTGTTTCAGTGGGAGCGGTTCGTCACGCCGTCGATCATCAAGATTTTTTACTGGCTGGCGCTCGCGATGGCGGTGCTTGCCGGCCTGCAGGGACTTTTCGCCGGGCTCGCAATGATGATCTCGAGCCCGATCGCCGGGCTTCTGATGATGGTGGGCGCCCTGCTGCTCGCCTTCATCGGCGTGATCTTCGCCCGCATCGCGGCGGAGTTCGTGCTCATCGTGTTCCGCATCAACGAGCATCTCGGGGCGATCCGCGCCCAGGGCGACGGACATTAGGA
>DASTZX010000205.1:0-17770 GCA_035764045.1 Xanthobacteraceae bacterium
GTTGGTTAAGCATGTGCCTAAGTATCATGGGTCGAATGCTTAGGCAATAGCTTTAGTATCAAAATAGAAGAGGGGACAAACTCAAGCCGCTGCGGCACCTGCACAAAAAATTTTCTTGACAAACATACCAACCAGTCGGTATGTTTTGGCATGAGCCCAGCGAAGACACGCAGCGCCACCACGCCCCCCGGGCGGACCCGTCTTCTCGACGCGGCCATGCAGGTGATCCGCGCCCAGGGTTACGCGGCGACCACCGTGGACGACATCTGCCGCGCCGCTGGCGTCACCAAGGGCGCGTTCTTCCACCACTTCGAGAGCAAGGAGGATCTAGGTGTCGCTGCGGCCGCGCATTTCTCGCAGATGGCGGAGCGGCTGTTCGGTGCGGCGCCCTATCGCGAGCTCGCCGATCCGCTCGATCGTGTGCTCGGCTATCTCGACTTTCGCGCCGCGATCCTCGCCGGGCCGATTCCCGATTTCACCTGCCTTCTCGGCACCATGGTGCAGGAGGCCTACGACACCCATCCGGCGATCCGCCGCGCCTGCGATACCTACATCGGCGGGCATGCGGCGGAGGTCGCGAAGGACATCGCCGCCGCCAAGGCGCTCTACGCGCCGGCGGCCGAGTGGAGCCCCGAGAGTCTCGCGCTCTACACCCAGGCGGTGCTGCAAGGCGCCTTCGTGCTCGCCAAGGCCAAGGGCGGCCCCGAGGTCGCGCGCGACTGCCTCGCGCATCTGCGCCGCTACGTCCTGCAGCTTTTCAATCGGCCAACCAGCAAGGAGTGAGGACCATGGCAGCACCCGGGAAATTCGTCTGGTACGACGTGATGACGAGCGACACCAAGGCGGCGACGGCGTTCTACAGCGACGTGATCGGCTGGAAGGCGCAGGAGCACGCGATGCCCGACAACCGCACCTATACGGTCTTCAGCAATGGGCCGACCATGGTGGCGGGCCTGATGGCGATCCCCGACGAGATGAGCGGGCAGGGCGTCCGTCCGTGCTGGTCGGGCTATGTCGCGTCGAACGACGTCGACGCCGACGCGTCGCGCGTCGCAGTGGCGGGCGGAGCGATCCGGCGCGGGCCGGCGGACATTCCCAATGTGGGCCGTTTCGCGGTCGCCGCCGATCCGGGCGGCGCGGTCTTCCTGCTGTTCAAGCCGAACACCACGGAAGAGCCCAAGCCGGTTGCGCCGATGACGCCCGGTCATGTCGGCTGGCACGAGCTTTATGCGGGCGATCTCGACCGCGAGTTCGCCTTCTACTCCGGGCTGTTCGGCTGGACCAAGGACAAGGCGATCGACATGGGTCCGATGGGCACCTACCAGATCTTCGCGACCGGCGCGGCGCCGTGCGGCGGCATGATGAAGGCGTGCGAGCAGATGCCGGTGTCGTCCTGGAACTACTACATCACGGTCGACAGCGTCGCGCAGGCGGCCGAGCGCACCACCGCGCGGGGCGGCCAAATCCTGAACGGCCCGATGGAAGTGCCCGGCGGCGCCAAGATCGTGCAGGCGCGCGATCCGCAAGGCGCCCACTTCGCGATGGTGAGCGCGCAGAGGTAAGCGGCTTCCCAGATTCCGCAGGTTGGGGTCGCGCCTCGGCAGGACCCAACCTTCCTCCGATACGGATCAACCTTCCTCCGATACGGACAGTGACACCGAAGTGAGACACATGAGCGAGTTCAGCGTCATGATTTCGGACCGCAGCCGCGCAGCGCCGACGTCGGCCGAGATGCTCATCCGGCAGGTCGCCGCCGGCGACAAGGCCGCCATGCGCGCCCTGTTCCTGCGCTACCAGGTGAAGGTCTATCGCTTCGCCCTGCGCATCGTGCGCGAGCCCATGCTTGCCGAGGACGTGGTGAGCGAGACTTTCACCGATGCGTGGCGGCATGCGGGGCGTTACGCAGGCCGCTCGTCGGTGTCGACCTGGCTGCTCGGGATCGCGCGGCACCGGGCGCTCACCGCGGCCGCGCACCGCCGGCCGGCGGAGACGCTCGATTGCGACGCGGCGCAGATCGCCGTCGATCCGGCGAACGGTCCCGAGGCGCAGCTGAGCGAGAAGGAGACGGGCGCCGCGCTTCGCCGCGGGCTTGCCGCACTCTCGCGCGAGCATGCCGAGATGATCGATCTCGTCTACTACCAGGAAAAATCGATCCGGGAGATCGCGGAGATTCTCGCCATCCCGGAGAACACCGTGAAGACCCGCATGTTCTATGCCCGCAAGCGCCTTGCGGCGTTCGTCGCGACCGAGGGGATCGGGCGCGCGGCCGCATGAGTCAGCGCACGCCCCGCTCTGAAACCTGCGTCAAACATCAAAGGAGACCGAGCATGAGCTACATCGACGGATTCGTCGTTGCGGTGCCGACCGCGAACCGCGACGCCTACAAGAAGCATGCGGAGGACGCCGCGGTCGTGTTCAAGCAGCACGGCGCCTTGAAGCTGGTGGAATGCTGGGGCGACGACGTTCCGGACGGAAAGCTGACGTCGTTTCCGATGGCCGTGAAGAAGAAGGACGACGAGACGGTCGTCTTTTCCTGGATCGTGTGGCCGTCGCGACAGGCGCGCGACGAGGGCATGAAGAAGGTCATGGCCGACCCGCGCCTTCAGCCCAATGTCAATCCGATGCCGTTCGACGGCAAGCGGCTGATCTTCGGCGGCTTCAACGTTCTGGTCGACGCCTGACGCGAAGCGGGCGGACAAAACTGGTGCGCGCCCTCGAGGCGCGCACCGCCATTCCGTCGGAAGATTTCAGCTTACGCCCGCGGCGGCCGGCGCCGTTCGTGGAACCAGGCGCGGTAGCCGGACATCTTGCCGCGCTGCGCCTGCGGTGCATGCCGCTTGCAGGTGGCAGCCTCGGCGCTTCCTTCCGGTGCGCCCCAGCGCAGCTCGACGCAGTCGTTGAGGTTGTACGCCATCTCGAGCGAGCCGGCGCGGTCGAGCACGTCCTTGAGCGTGAGCGTCCACGGCGATCCGTCGCTGCGCGGATAGGAGATCTTGCGCGCCGCGAGCTCGGAGGCGAGCACGCTCTGCAGCTCGGCCTTCACGTCCGTCGCGCTCTTGTCGCGCGGCATTGCATAGCGCTCGGGGCGGCGGGCGACCCGGTCGGGGAAATTCCGCACCACGTCGATCGCGATCAACAGGCGCAGGTCGCGTGAAGGCGTGGCGAAATCCTCCCACGCGCCGGTGGTCTCGAAGATCGCGGGGCCGTCCGGCATGGCGGCGTCGCCGCGTCCGCTGTTCTGGTACTTGCGCCCGTTCTCGACCGAGGTCACGCGCGCCTTCACCTGCTCCTCGAGCGAGGCGACCGCCTCCTTGAGGGCGCGCACCGGCTCGAGTGGGGCCGGCGACATCACGTCGTCCATGCGGTCGTAGAACGCCTCGACGCTGAGCTTGCCCTGCTCGAGCGAGAAGTCGCCGTATTCGGAATTCTTCGCGATCTCCTCGTTGGTGAGCCGGCGCAGACTGCCGTTGCGCTCGCGCACGATCGGCCGGAAGCGCTTGAAGCCGGGGCCGCCGAGGGCGGGATCCTTGGCGAACAGGAAATTGCCGCGCCAGAACCGCTTGCGCGCGACGGTGCCGTCGGGCTGCGCGTCGACCGCGAACAGCACGCCGGCGGAGTCGTCAGTCTGCGCGATCCGCTTCGCCAGCACGAGGACGTGCCCGTACGGGTCGGCATACATGGTGCCGGGACGCAGCGCGTCCTGGCTCAGCGCCACCGGGTAGGCGTCGGTGTTCTCGTCGGCGAGCGGCGTGCGCGCCGTGCCGGAATGGACGCCGTCGGCGACGGTGCGGCTCACATATTGGGAGAATGTCGGCAGGAGGCCGCCCTTCGCGGGGCGCGCTGGCGGGGTGGCGCTCACCGGCATCGCCGGAGGAAGGCCCTGCGCCTCGAGCGCCTCGTCGGCCGGCGAGGGGCGCGGCGACTCGCGATTGATGATGTTCCACCACGAGAAGCACTTGGGCGGCTGGCCGGCGCCGCCGCGCGTGCATTTGGTGTAGCCGAACGGCAGCCCCATCTTGAACGAGAAGTAGGCGCGCAGGAAATAGGGAAGGTCGGCGCAGTCCGGACGATAGATCAGCCCGATCTCGTCCTCGCGCATGCCGAGCGCGTTGTAGAGGACGTTGCGCGAGCGGTCGCGCAGGACCTCATGCAGCGCCTTCCACGACGGGTCGGCATCGATCGGATCGTCGAACAGCTTCTCGATCCAGGCCGAATAGAGGTTCTCGGTCGCCCGCGTCCACGTGTTGTGGATGGGCCAGAGGCTGCCATCGGTAGCGTGGGGCGGCGGCGGGGCGCGGTCGAGCACCGGAATGTCGCGGGTAACCGTGGTGCATTCGGCCGGCGCGTGCGCGCGTGCGAGCGTGACGTGCCAGGTGCCGGCGGCCGGCGCAGCGACCTCGGCGTACCAGAAATAGGGCGGGCCGCCGTGGCGCTCCCGCGACGTGGCCGCGACGCTGCCATTGGGCGCCACCAGGGTCAGCTCGCCTTCGAGCGGCTTCTCGGCGGCCATGATGACGCGCAGCGGCGCGCCCTTCCACGGTGCCAGCGGGGAGGGCAGCACCGCGACCTCGGTGGCGTCCTCGCAGCGGCTGGCCTGCGCGGCGGCAGCCGAGCAGAGCAAGGCGATGCATGCACCCGCGACCGGCAGGACGGCCGTCAGGGCGGCGACAGATCGGCGTGCTGGAAACATTGCTCCCCCTCATCCCGCGTCCGGAGCCAGTCCAGGTCTCGTATTGGGACGCTAGGGCTGAATGATGGCAGAAAGGCCATCGTCCCGGCAATCTACGGCGGGAGTTTGGGGAAGCAATCGCCGTACGGACTTGAACTCCGTACGCCGCCGATGGGCGGGGAAAGCGGCGCTCTCGCCGGATTTAGGGCCGGGCGATCTTCCAGGCGCTCGCCAGGGCGGGGATCGGCCGCAAGGGATACCGCCGATAGATCCCGTAATGCATCACCAGCCTGCGAAAGAATCCGAGCATCACGCGCCTCCGCTACCCCGAATCGGCCTGTCCTTCGATTGCGCCTTACCTGGCGGATGCAACGCTGGTTTGACAGCGCCAAATGCGCCCGCCCGGCTGTCATTCAACCGGCAGGTCGCCTGCGAGTTCCACAGCGAGAACGGAAAGCGGGGGTTGGGGCCGCGAGCGCGTCCCGGAGAAGAGGCGAATAGCGGGGAAATCGCGGATTTTCGCTTTCGATGCGTCGCCAAGTAGGCTAGATGGCACAAATGCAATCAGCGGACGTGCGTGCCGACCCCGGGCCTCGGCTCGGGGCTTCTCATTTGTGGCGAGCGGACGCGTGATCGGGCGATGGAAAAGTCGTCCGGCGCGGCATCCCGTCAAAGCCAAAAAGCGTTGCAGAGCGGTCCCTGTAAATCGCCTGTATTTCACCTGTAGATGCAGGAAATGCAAAAATCGCACTTAGCCGATAATCCTCATCCTCTTGTTGAGCCGCGCGCGTCCCGGCCGGCGGCCTGAGCGCGGTCCGCGCCACCGCCCTGTGCGGCGATCCGCCGGTCGGTCTCGGCGGCGAGCCGCCGGAGCGGCTCTGATACCTGCACGGGGTAACGCGGGCCGGCTTCCAGCGACCGCAACGACTCGGGGAGCCGCGCCATGTCGGCGGCCGCGCGGGCGCGGATCTCGGCAAGGGTTGCAGGTGGGCCCAGCCGCCGCCCGTTCTGCATCACGAGGCGCAGCAGCGGCTCGCCCGGATGGGTCTCGGTCTCGAGCCCGAGGATGTCGCCCGCCATCCGGCCGTCCGGCCCGTACTGGCGCCAGATCTGCTTGCGGCCGGGCCAGGTCGCCTTGCCGGGCGACTGCTTGCGGCGCGGCACGCCGGCGTATTCCTGCAGCTTGTACGCGCAGTCGAGCGCCGGAACGTCGGCGGATGTGTTGATGCTGGTGCCGACGCCGAAGCCGGCGATCGGCGCGCCCGCCCGGATCATCGCGTCGATCGAATCCTCGTCGAGTCCGCCGCTCGCGAAGATCGCGACCCCGGACAGGCCGCCGGCGTCGAGGATGTGGCGCACACTCTTCGCCAGCGTCACGAGGTTGCCGCTGTCGAGCCGCACGGCGCCGATCGCAATGCCGAGCGCCTTGAGCCGCGGCGCGAGCGCCACCACTTTCCTCGCCGCCGCGTCGGTGTCGTAGGTATCGAGCAGCAAGGTGAGGTTTTTCGGCCGTGCGCGCGCGAAGCGCTCGAACGCGGTCGCCTCGTCGTCATGCGCCTCGATGTAGGAATGAGCCATGGTGCCGAAGATGGGAATGCCGAAGTCCCGGTCCGCCGCCACGGTGGCGGTGCCGGCGAAACCCGTGATGTAGGTCGCGCGCGCCGCCAGCAGCCCGGCCTCGGCGCCGTGCGCGCGGCGAAACCCGAAATCCACAACCTGGCGGCCGGCGGCGGCGAGCATCACGCGCGCCGCCTTGGCGGCGACCAGCATCTGGAAGTGCAGAAGATTGATGAGGCGGCTCTCGACGAGCTGGCCCTGCGGCAGGGGCGCGGTGACGCGCAGGATCGGCTCGTCGCCGAAGCAGACGGTGCCTTCCGGGATCGCATGCACGTCGCCCGTGAAACGCAGCGCGCCCAGATAGTCGATCAGGCTCTGGCCGAAGCGCCCGGTGGACGCGAGCCAGTCGAGGTCGGCGGCGGAGAAGCGCAGATCCTCCAGGAACTCGAGCGCCTGCTCGAGGCCGGCCGATATCAGGAAGCGCCGGCGGGCCGGCAAGGGGCGCATGAAGAACTCGAACACCGCAGGCCCGGTCTCGCCATGGTCGAGATAGGCCTGGACCATGTTGAGCTGGTAGAGGTCGGTGAGGAGCGGGTCGCGGTCGAAGGTCATGTCGTCAGTCGGTTGATGCAGAGCCGTCCATCCTGCCACGCTCGGGCGTGCGGGACACGGGCGATTTTCGCGCCGCAGGATAACGGCCTCGCGCAGGCGCGGCCAGCGATCGAGACGCATGACCGCGCGGCCGCTGTTCGGGTAGGCTGGGGGGATGCGAGGTCATTCCCGGGGACCGACATGATCAAGGACATCGTTCTCCACCTTTCGACCGGCAAAGGCACCCGCGGCACCGTCGATTACGCGGCATCGGTCGCGGTCGCGTGCGGCGCGCACCTGGCCGGCGTCGCATTCGTGCTCGATCCATTCGTCGCTCTGGGCATGGGCGTCGGCGACATCACGCCGCCCGACTGGATCGACGAGCAGCGCGAGCAGGCGCAGGCGGCCGCGGATGCCGCTATCGCGGCGTTCGAGGAAGCCGCGCGGCGCAATGCCCTGTCCGCCGAATCCCGCCGGCTCGACGCGAGCCTCGCCGGCGCCCCCACCATATTCGGCGAGATCGCGCGGCGGTTCGATCTCGCGATCGTGCGCCAGGCCCAGGCCGACCGCACGCCGCTCGAGGATTTGATCGTCGAGGCGGCCCTGTTCGAGTCTGGCCGGCCGGTTCTCATCGTGCCCTACGTGCAGAAGGAGCCGCTGAACCTCGACCGCGTGATGGTCTGCTGGGACGGCAGCCGCACCGCCGCGCGCGCGGTCGGCGACGCGATGCCGCTGCTCACGCGCGCCAAGGCGGTCGAGGTGGTGACCGTGCTCGGCGATGCGGGCAAATCCGACGAGATCGCCGGCGCCGATATCGCCGAGCATCTCGCGCGGCACGACCTCAACGTCGAGATCAAGCGCATCCCGTCGATCGACGGCGATGTCGCCGATGCGATCCTGTCGCACGCCGCCGACATGGGATCCGAGCTCCTGGTCATGGGCGGCTATGGTCACTCGCGGCTGCGCGAGTTCATCCTCGGCGGCGTCACGCGGGGAGTCCTCAAGACCATGACGGTGCCGACCTTCATGTCGCACTAGCCCGTCCATGGTCGCGCGGCTCGAGGCGGTCGCGGCCGCCTCGCCGGCCGGTTCGCCCTCTGCTAGTCTGGCGGCAAAACCGGGGAGGTCGGCATGCGCATTCGTGTGTTCGTGATGGCTGCCGCGGCGCTGAGCGCGGGCTTCGTGTGCAGGCTTGCGGCCGCGCCGGCGCTCGATTTCGAAGTCTTCAAGGCCAAGGTCGAGCCGATCTTCCTGGAGAAGCGGGCCGGTCACACCCGCTGCTATGTCTGCCACGCCGAGAGCAACAACAACTTCCGGCTCGAGAAGCTGTCGCCCGGCCAGTCCATGTGGACCGAGGAGCAGTCGCGCAAGAACTTCGAGACGGTCGCGAAGCTGGTCAATCCGGGCGATCCCGGCACCAGCCGGCTGCTGCTGCATCCGCTCGCGCCCGAGGGCGGCGGCGACGCCTTTCATTCCGGCGGCCGGCAGTTCGCCGACACCAACGATCCGGATTGGAAGACGATTGCGGGCTGGGTCAAGGACGCGAAGTAGCACCTGAGAACTTGGTCGTCATCTCCTGCGAAAGCGGGCGATCCAGTAGCCATGGCAGATGTTGCGCTGGATCGTCCGCTTGCGCGGACGATGACGCAGAGGTCGTGGCGCTAATTCATCACCATCGTGTTGATCCGCTTCGGCACCTCGCCGACCGGAACGGTGGCGATCACCTTCATGGCTTTGGTGTCGATCGCCGTGACCGAGCGCATGGATGCATTGGAGACGTAGACCTTGCTGCCGTCGGGGGTGAAGGTGACCCAGTTCGCGACCGCGGAGAACGGCTTGTGGCCGGGCAGCCTCTCGGCGGGCAGGTCCACCTGGCCGATCAGGCTCAGGTCGGCGAGCGAATAGACGTAGACCGCGTTGTTGGGAATGCTGGTGACCCAGAGCGTCCGGCGATCGGGGGCCACACCGATGCCGTGCGAGGGTGCGGTCGAGCGTTCGGAGTCGGTCTCGAACTCGGCCGGCGGGTCGGGCAGCTTGACCTTGGTGACCTCCTTGCGGGCCGCGAAATCGACGACCGCAAAGCCGTTGAAGTCGGAGAGCTGCGCGAAGATCCGCTTGGTCGAGCCGTCATCATTGGCCTCGATCGTCATCGGACGCACGCCAAGAGCCAGCTTCAGCTCCCAGGCGATCTCCTCGGTCGCAAGGTCGACGACGGTGATCAGCTTGTTCGGGATCGACCCCATGACGGCGTATTTGCCGTCCGGCGTGACGTAGATGTTGTGCAGGCGGCCGTGCACCGGCAGCGTCTTCTTCAGCGTCAGTGTCTTGGCGTCGATGATGTCCACCGCGCCGGAGCCGCGCGCGATCGCGACCACGACGCGATCGCCGTTCTTGGTCACCGCGATGTTGTTGGGATGATCGCTGAGCGCGATCTTCTTGATCAGCGCGCCGCTCTCGCGATCGAACACGTCGAGGGTGGAGGTCGATTCATTGCTGACGTAGACCTTGGAGCCGTCGGGCGCGAAACCGATGCCGTGCGCCGCCTCGATGCCCTTGATCTCCTGCACCACCTTGTTGGTCGCCGGATCGATCACGTGGATGCTGTCGCCGGCGCTGTTGGTGATGTAGACGCGCACCAGGCCGGCCTGGGCAGTGGCGGACAGCGAGAGCGCGAACGCAAGCGACAGGGCCGTCACGATCGTGCGTGGCATCGGGGCCTCCCTTCGGCGTTATTCTGTTGTGCCCAGGGTACGCGTGGCGCGGTCCGGCATCAATGGCCAGCGCATCAGCGCGCCGTGATCGCCTTGATCGGCTTGCCGTCGATGAAATTGCGGATGTTGGCGACGATGTCGGGAAAATAGATCTGATAATTCTGCACGCTGACATAGCCGAGATGCGGGGTGAGCACGACGTTGTCGAGCTTGCGGAACGGATGGTCGGCCGGCAGCGGCTCGACGTCGAACACGTCGATGCCGGCGCCCGCGATGCGGCCGGCCTTGAGCGCAGCGATCAGCGCCTTCTCGTCCACGATCGGCCCGCGCGAGGTGTTGATGAGATAGGCGGTCGGCTTCATCAGCGCGATGTCCTTTTCGCCCAGCAGCCCGCGCGAGCGGTCGCCGAGCTGGACGTGGATGGTCACGATGTCGGCGTTGCGCAGCAGGCCCTCCTTGCTGCCGGCGAAATCGACGCCCGCCTCCTTGCACTTCTCCGCCGTGAGGTTCGGGCTCCAGGCGATCACCTTCATGCCGAACGCTTTTGCGACGTTCGACACCCGGCGGCCGAGCTTGCCGAGGCCGATCACGCCCAGGGTCATTCCTTCGATGTCCTGGCCGATCGTCACCTGCCAGGGTGCGCCGGCCTTCATGCGCGCATTCTCGAACCCGATCCGCCGGGTGAGCTCCAGGATCAGCCCGAAGGTCACGCCGGTCGTCGGATTGCCGAAGGTGCCGGTGCCGGCGACCGCGAGCCCGCGCTCGGTGGCGGCGGCGACGTCGATCGATTTGTTGGCGGCACCGGTGGTGATGAGCAGCTTGAGGTCGGGCAGCGCCTCGATGGTCTTGCGCGGGAAGGCGGTGCGCTCGCGCATCATGGCGACGATCTGAAACCCCTGGAGGGAGCGAACGACCTCGTCGGCGCTCTTGAAGGGCGCGTTGAAGACCTTGACCTCCACGTCGCCGGTGACCTTGGACCAATCGGCATATTTCAGGGCGACGTTCTGATAATCGTCGAGGATAGCGCAGCGGTATGTCATTGATGATCCATCCTGCTCCGCCGGGGCGCCGATTGGTCGCTCCGGCCTTCCGTTGACCCGCAAAGCCTTCCCACACTAGCCTACCCCGATACAAGACGCGTCCGTTCAGGGACGCCGACGCCCCGATGCGGGGCGAGGGAGGACGTGCTCTGACCGCCGCCGCACAGGCCTTGGCCCGGGCCGACAGCGCCCGCGATGTCATCTCGGTCCGTCATCTGTCGCAGCGCTATGGCGACGGGCCGGACGCCATTCTCGCCTTGCAGGACATCGACTTCGCGGTGGCGGATGGCGAGTTCATCTCCATCGTCGGGCCGTCCGGTTGCGGGAAGTCGACGCTGCTGAAGATCCTGGCCGGCCTCCTGCCGGCCTCGCAGGGCGAGGCGGTCCTGAACGGCTCGCCGATCGAGGGCCCGCGCAAGGACATCGGCATGGTCTTCCAGGCGCCGGTGCTGTTTCCCTGGCGCAGCGTGCTCGGCAACGTTCTTTTGCCGGCCGACGTGCAGCGGCTCGGCCGCGAGCCGATGACGCGGCGGGCGATCGAGCTGCTCGGCCTCGTCGGCCTCGCCGGCTTCGAGCGGCGCTACCCCTGGGAGTTGTCGGGTGGCATGCAGCAGCGGGTCGCGCTGGTGCGTGCGCTCATCCACGACCCGGCCCTCCTGCTCATGGACGAGCCGTTCGGCGCGCTCGATGCGCTCACGCGCGAGACGATGAATGTCGAGCTGCAGCGCATCTGGATGGAACGACGCAAGACCGTGCTGTTCGTCACCCACTCGACCTCCGAGGCGGTGTTTCTGGCCGACCGGGTGCTGGTGATGACGGCGCGTCCGGGCCGCATCGGCGACATGCTCGAGGTCAAGCTGCCGCGGCCGCGCACCCTCGACGTGATGGCGACCGAGGCGTTCGGGGCCCACACGCGGCGCATCCGCGCGGTGCTGAGCGCGGGCGGAGGCATCGAATGAAGCCGAAAACGAAGCGATGGACGACGCCGCCCGGCACGAACGTTCTGCTGCGGCTCATGCTGATCGTCGCCTTTCTCGGGTTCTGGGAGGGAATCGTCCGCCTGTTCGCGATTCCGCTGTTCATCCTGCCGGCGCCGAGCAGCATTTTCCTCGCGCTGTGGCGCGGCGTCACATCGGACGTCTACCTCGTCCACCTCTGGATCACCCTCTCAGAGACGCTGCTCGGCTTCGCGCTCGGGACGGTGCTCGCCTTCTCGCTCGGCGTTGCGGTCGCGCTGTCACGGCGGACCGAGTACTTCCTCTACCCTTTCATCGTGATGTTCCAGGCGATGCCCAAGGTGGCGCTCGCGCCGCTCATCATCATCTGGTTCGGGCTGGGTCTCACCTCGAAGGTGGTGAGCGCGGCGCTGGTCGCGTTCTTCCCGCTCATGGTCAACACCATCGTCGGGCTGCGCTCGGCGGACGAGGACCGGATCAACCTCATGCGCTCGCTCGCCGCCACGCGCGGCCAGATCTTCTGGATGCTGCAGCTGCCGAATGCCATGCCGTACATCTTCGCGGGGCTGGAGATCGCGATGATCTTCGCGCTGATCGGCGCGATCGTCGCCGAGTTCGTCGGCGCCCAGTCCGGGCTCGGCATGCTGATGCAGAGCATGAACTTCACGATGGACGTGGCCGGACAGTTCTCGGTCCTGCTGATCCTGTCGATCCTGGGCCTCCTCCTCAACGCCCTGGTGAACGAGGTGCGGCGCCGCGTGCTGTTCTGGGATCCGTCGCAGAAGCTCGGCGCGAGCGCGCCGGCGAGAAAAGGAGGCATGTCATGATTCGAGGGTTGGGCGTCGGCGTGCTTATCGCCGCAGCCGCGGCATTCGCCGGCGAGGCCTCGGCGCAGACCACGGTCAACGTCGCGTGGTGCGCGCGCACCGTGAGCTCGGCCGCGGCGCCGTTCGCGGTTGCGACCAAGCTGGGCTGGTTCGAGGCGGCCAACATCAAGGTCGAGCTCAAGCCGCTGCCCGGCTCGACCGATTGCGTGAAGCTGGTCGCGACGCACGACGTCGACTACGGGCTGCCGTCGATCGAGCCGGTCGCGATCATCCGGCCGCAGGGCGTGAAGATCAAGAATTTCTACACCGCCTATCAGGGCAACATCTACGGCATCGCGGTGCCGGCGGACAGCCCGGTCAAGAGCTTCGACGAGCTCAAGGGCAAGCGCATCGGCGTGACCTCGATGGCGTCGGCGGGGGTCATCATCGCGCGCGCAATCGCGGCGAACCACGGCTGGAATCCCGACCGCGACATCACGATCGTGGTGGTCGGCGAGGCGGCGCAGACCGCGGCGCTGCTGCGCTCCGGCCAGATCGAGGCGCTGTCGCAGTTCGACACGCAATACGCGCTGACCGAGAACGCCGGCGTCAAGCTGCGCATGCTCGACAAGGACAACGAGGTGATCGCGCGCTTTCCGGCCAACGGTTTCATCGCGCTCGAAGAGACGCTGGCGACCAAGCGGGCGCAGGCGGTCGCGCTCGCCCAGGCCTACGCCAAGGGCACGATCTTCACGTTGAACAATCCCGAGGCCGCGATCCGCATCCTGTGGGAGGTGTTTCCGCAAACGCGCTCGCCCGGCAAGAGCGAGGCCGACGCGCTCAGGGACGACGTCAAGACGCTGGAGGCGCGCGCCAGGAACTGGCGGCCGGAAGCGGGCGGGGTGAGCAAATGGGGCGAGAACTCGGAGAAGAACTACGCCGACTATGTCGACTTCCTGGTGAAGAACGGCGTGCTCAAGCAGAAGGTCCCGGCCGCCGACCTCATCACCAACGACCTGATCGATGACATCAACAAGTTCGATGCGGCGGCGATCGCCAAGCAGGCGAAGGGGTACAAGTAGCTTGCTTCGTCATTCCGGGGCGCGCACGAAGTGCGCGAGCCCGGAATCCATGCGCAGTGCTCGATAAGAAATGGATTCCGGGCCCGGCGCTGCGCGCCGTCCCGGAATGACGCCTAGTCGTCTCACTCCGCGGGCTTGATATCCGCCGCCTTGATCACCGCGGCCCAGCGCCGGGTGTCGGCCTTCACCACGGCGGCCGCCTGCTCGAGCGAGGTCGTTTGCGGCGTCGTGTTGAGCTTCTTCAGCTTGTCCTGGATGTCCGGCATCTTGAGGACGTCGACGATCGCGGCGTTGAGCTTGGCGACGATGGCGGGCGGGGTCTTCGGGGGAGCCGAGATCGCGTTCCAGGTATCGGAGATGAAGCCGGGGATGCCCGACTCGATGAAGGTCGGGATCTCGGGCAGCAACGGCGAGCGCTCTTTGGCGGAGACCGCCAGGATGTGGGCGCGCCCGCCTTTGTGCAGCTCGATCGCCGAGGCCATCTCGGCGAACATCAGGTCGACATGGCTCGAGATCAGGTCGTTGATCGCCGGGGCCGTGCCGCGATACGGCACGTGCAGCATCTTGATTCCGGTCTTGGTGCTGAACAGCTCGGCCGTGAGATGCGAGGTCGTGCCGGTCCCCTGCGACGCATAATTGAGCGTGTTCGGGTGGGCCTTGGCGTAGGCGATGAAGTCCTGGAACGTCTTGGCCGGGAAATCCGGCCGCACCGTGAGCGTATTGGGGATCGCGGTCATGATCGCGATCGGGATGAAGGCGGTCGGATCGAAGTTGATCTTCTTGTAGAGGAGCACGTTCACGGTCAGCGGCGCGGGCTGCGAGGCGAGCAGCGTGTAGCCGTCCGGCTCCTGGCCAAAGACATATTCGGCGCCGATGTTGCCCGACTGACCGGTCCGGTTTTCGACCACCACCGGCTGGCCGAGCTTCTGGCCGAGCTTGTCGGCGACGATCCGCGTCACCGTATCGACGCCGCCGCCGGCGGGGACGCAGACGATGATGCGGATGGGGCGCTTGGGAAAATCGGCGGCCGGGTCTTTGGCCTGACCGAACGCGGGGGCCGTGAGCAGGATGCCCGCCAGCAGGATCACATATCTCAACATCGCTCGAGTTCCGGATGAGTTTTCATGCGCGTCCGCCCGGGCGTGCGCGCGGCCGCAATTTGTCATATCGGGCAGGGAGCGTCTAAGCCGCCGCGGCGGTCACATTGCCACAGGCGCTTGAGGCCAAAGTAGCTCTATCGAGCCGGTCAGGCGGTGGCGGGCGTGGCGTGCGCCTGTGTCGGGGCCGCGGGCTCGGCCGGGACCGTTGCGGCAAGCCCGTGCCTGGCGCGCCATTTCGGGCCGGGACCGCGCATGTAATGGAGCTCAGGCCGATAGGAGTCGAACGCGTCGCGGTAGACGCTGCGCCACAGCATCGCGAGCGTGACCGACAGTCTCGGGGCCGTCGGACTCTTCGATTTGGGCATTGGCCTGGTCTTGGCGATCGTCGTCACCATGACACGCTCCGCTCGCGTCGGGTGTCTCGCTAACCCTCCGTCGCACCGCGGCACGCGGAGGTTCACCCGAACGGATGGTCGGACCCGAATCGTTAAAATCAGCTTCAATTCCGGCCGCGGCAGCGCTCCCGTTCGCCGAACCCTGCCGGATGCTTTCCGATTCCTTTCCGGCACAGTCGAATTCTCGGAACCCGCGCCTTGCCGCCGGCCGGGCCGACGGCTACATGACGGCGGACAATCCCGACATCAGCCAGGGGGCAGGGCCGGTCCGCGCGACGCGCCGGACAGCGGGGTTCGAAGGGATATCGACGAGATATCGGTTTTGCGGATTTGACGGGGAATTCATGAACGGCCGCCAGTTCGTCTATCACATGGAGGGTCTGTCGAAGACCTATCCGGGCAACCGCAAGGTGCTCGAGAACATCAACCTGTCGTTCTATCCCGACGCCAAGATCGGCGTGCTCGGCGTGAACGGCTCCGGCAAGTCGACGCTGCTGCGGATCATGGCGGGGCTCGACACGGATTACGTGGGCGAGGGCTGGGTCGCCGAAGGCGCCCGCGTCGGCTATCTGCCCCAGGAGCCGCAGCTCGATGCGGACAAGAGCGTGCGCGAGAACGTGATGGAGGGGGTCGCCGCCTCCAAGACGATACTCGATCGCTACAACGAGCTCGCCATGAACTACTCGGACGAGACCGCCGAGGAGATGACCAAGCTGCAGGACGAGATCGAGGCCAAGGGCCTGTGGGATCTCGACTCCAAGGTCGACCAGGCGATGGACGCGCTGCGCTGTCCGCCGGACGATGCCGAGGTGGCCAAGCTCTCGGGCGGCGAGCGGCGCCGGGTGGCGCTGTGCCGGCTCCTGCTCGACCAGCCCGAGCTCCTGCTGCTCGACGAGCCGACCAACCATCTCGACGCCGAGACGGTCGCCTGGCTCGAGGGCCATCTGCGCAACTATCCGGGCGCGATCCTGATCGTCACCCACGACCGCTACTTCCTCGACAACGTCACCGGCTGGATCCTCGAGCTCGATCGCGGCCGCGGCCTTCCGTACCAGGGCAACTACTCGTCCTGGCTGGTGCAGAAGCAGAAGCGGCTCGTGCAGGAGAGCCGCGAGGAGGAGACGCGCCAGCGCACGCTCGCGCGCGAGCAGGAGTGGATCTCGGCCTCGCCGAAGGCGCGGCAGGCGAAGTCCAAGGCGCGCTATCAGCGCTACGAGGAGCTGCTCGCCAAGGCGAGCGAGAGGGGACCGGCCACGGCGCAGATCGTCATCCCGGTCGCCGAGCGACTCGGCCAGAACGTCATCGAGTTCACGGGGCTCACCAAGGGCTTCGGCGACAACCTGCTGATCGACAATCTCACCTTCAAGCTGCCGGCCGGCGGCATCGTCGGGGTGATCGGCCCGAACGGCGCCGGCAAGACCACGCTGTTCCGGATGATCACCGGCCAGGAGACGCCCGACGCCGGGAGCATCAAGGTCGGCGAGTCGGTGCATCTCGGCTATGTCGACCAGTCGCGCGACTCGCTCAATGCCAAGGCGAGCGTGTGGGAGGAGATCTCCGGCGGCCTCGACCAGCTTCAGCTCGGCAAGCGCGAGGTCAATTCGCGCGCCTACTGCTCCGCCTTCAACTTCAAGGGCGCCGACCAGCAGAAGAAGGTCGGCTCGCTGTCGGGCGGCGAGCGCAACCGCGTGCACCTCGCCAAGATGCTCAAGTCGGGCGCCAACGTGCTCCTGCTCGACGAGCCCACCAACGACCTCGACGTCGACACGCTGCGGGCGCTCGAGGAGGCGCTGGAGGATTTCGCCGGCTGTGCCGTCATCATCAGCCACGATCGCTGGTTCCTCGACCGCATCGCAACGCACATGCTCGCCTTCGAGGGCGAGAGCCATGTCGAATGGTTCGAGGGCAACTTCCAGGACTACGAGGCGGACAAGATGCGGCGGCTGGGGACCGACTCCACCATCCCGCATCGCATCAAGTACAAGAAGTTCTCGCGGTGAGTTACCTCGTCACCGGGCGGACGGAGATCGATCGCGCCGCAATCGATCCCCGCGCCATCGTGGCGCAAGGCGACGCCATGGTGTTCGAGGGGCCGTGGCCGTGGGACGCGCCGATCGTCGCGCGGATCGACGACGCGAAGGTCGAGAGCCTGCGCGGGCTCGACGGCTATGCGGTCGACGGATTGGCGGAACCGGACGACGGTCAGGCCTTCGTGGTGGCCGCCCATCGCATGCGCGACGTCGCCGCGTTCCAGCCCTATGCGGAGCGGGTCGGCGCGATCGTTCAGCATTTCGGCGGACGCTTCCTCGCCCGTTCGGCCAAGGCGACCATGCTGGGCGGCGATTTCGTGTCCGACCGCGCCGTGATCCTCCAGTTCCCGACCGCCGCCGATGCGGTCGCGTTCTACGTCGCCGACGTCTATGCGCCGCTGATGAAGATCCGCCACGCCACGACCGATCCGCGCTTCCTGGTGATGGCGCGCGCGGGCGCGCTGCCGGCCGTCGCGCGCGAAACGGCCGAGCGCTACTTGCGCTCGCGCGCCGCTTCGGCGCATTGAAGCGGGCATGATCCGACGCCTCGCCAAGTTCCCTTCCGTCATCCTGGCTTCCGTGCTGATCGTCCTCGCGCTCGGGCTCCCGGCGCGCGCCGCCGACGCGGCGTTCGCGGCCTGGCTGCAGTCGGTCTGGCCGGAGGCGCAAAAGGCCGGCATCACGCGCGCCACATTCGATGCGGCGACCCGCGGCCTCGAGCCCGATCTCTCGCTGCCCGACCTCGTCATTCCGGGCCGCGTGCAGCCGCAGCCCGGCCAGCCCGAGTTCGTGCAGACCCCGGCGCAGTATCTCAAGGACGCGTCGTTCGATCG
>DASTZX010000206.1:0-9480 GCA_035764045.1 Xanthobacteraceae bacterium
GAAGCCGATGATCCACGGCATGACGAAGCCGGGGCCGGCTTGCGAGAAGCGAGCCTCGGGCTCGCCGAACTTCGTGTCGTCCGCCGCAATCGTCAGGTCACAGAACATCGCCAGCTCGCAGCCGGCGCCGAGGGCGTGGCCGTGCACCGACGCGATCACCGGCTTGCGCATGTACCAGGGGGTGAGCTCGAGCGTGAGGCTCGCCGAAAGCCGCTGGTGGAACTTGAGCGCGTCGCGCCGCCACGCCTCGTTGGCAGAGCCGCCGAGATCATAACCGACGCAGAAACTGCGGCCATTTCCCCGCAGCACGACGACGCTGGTCGAGGCGTCCTCGTCAGCCTGGGCAAGCGCCGCTGCGAGCTCGCGGCGCAGATCCATGTTGAGGGCGTTGAGCTTGTCGGGCCGGTTGAGGGTGACGAAGCCGATCTTGTCCACGGCTTCGTATAGGACGAGGTCGGTCATTGGCGTGTCCGTGATCTACGACGCTACCCATTGCGTGAAGCGCTGCTCGATCTCGGCGATGCGCTCGGCTTCCCAATGATCGTCCTCTTTCACCGACACCGCCATGTTGGCATCATAGGTGGGCAATTCGCGCGCGATCTCGGGCGGGATGTGCGCGAAGGCCGCCGGGTTGATCGGACCGTAGTAGAGCCGCGTGTCGAACTCCGCCTGCTGTTTCGCGCCGCAGGCGAATTCGATCAGCTCCCATGCGAGACGCCGGTTTGGCGCCCCCCTGAGCACGCACCACGTACTGGTGCTGCGCACCGCACCGTCCCACACGAGCTGAACCGGCACGCCCCGCTGCTTGAGCTCGGTCGCACGCGCGTTCCAGATCGACATCATGTCGACCTCGCCGTCCCGGATGAGTTGCTGCGACTGGTTTCCCTCGCGCCACCACACCTTGATGTGTGGCTTGATCTCGTCGAGCTTCCTGAACGCGCGGTCGAGGTCGAGCGGGTAGAGCTTTTCGCGCGGCACGCCGTCGGCCAGCAGAGCGAAGATCAGCGTGCGTGGCGGATCGCTGATGCATAGGCCGCGGTTGCCGGGAAACTTCTTGACGTCCCAGAAGTCGGCCCAGTTCTTCGGACCGCCGTTCGGGAACCTGTCGCTTCGGTAGCACAGGTTCGTGCCCTGAATGTTCGTCGCGATGCCGTGGCCGTCGGCGACCACCGCGTCGGCCGGCACCTTGTCCTGGTGCACCACGGTCCAGTCGATCGGCTCGGCGAGTCCCTCGCGCACCGCGCGCAGCCAAAGCATGGAGTTGACCGACGTCATGTCGAACTCGTAGCGCCCGGACTGCACCTGCGCCTTGACCTTGCCATAGGACACCGGCGTGACGGTGCGGATCTGGATCCCCGTCGCGGCGGTGAATGGCCGGAAATAGGCGGCATCCTGCGCGGCCGTGTAGCTGCCGCCCCAGGTGTTCACGTAAAGCGTGCGCGTCTGAGCGATGGTGCGCTCGGTGAGAAGGAGCGGGCCGGCCAGGGCGGCAGCGCTGCGCTGAAGAAACACGCGGCGGCGGCGATCGAAGCGCAAGGTCGTTTTCATCTGGCCTCCCCTCCCCGGCCCTTCCCAGTACGCGAAAAAAGCGCCCGCAGGGCGTTGTCCCGGTGAACCATCCTAGCGCCTCGCCAGCACGCGCGCATCGGCCGGCGACCAGGCGAGCCGCAGCCGCGTGCCGCGCTGCAACATGGCTGGCGTGTGGCCCAGCAGGCGCGCGCGCAACGGCAGGCCGTGCGTGGTGCCGATGACCAGGATGGAGTCGCCGTAGTTGATGACGTCGGCGACCAGCATGTCGAACGTGTTGTCGAGCTCACTCGTGGCCGTCAGACGCAGGCGCTCCGGGCGGACCATGATGTCGATCGCCCCGGAGGCGGACACGTCAGGACTGACCCGCACCTGCCCGATTGAATCGAGCTCGACCAGGCCCGGGCGTGCCGGGTCGGCGCGGCCGGCGAAGAAATTGCTGTCGCCGACGAATTCGGCCACAAATCGGTTGGCGGGCCGGTCATACACCTCGATGGGCGAGCCGAGCTGCTCGACACGGCCGTCGCGAAACACAGCGACGCGGTCCGACATCGTCATCGCCTCGGTCTGGTCGTGCGTCACATAGATCATGGTGATGCCGATCTCGCGGTGGATGCGCTTGATCTCCACCTGCATCTGTTCGCGCAGGTTCTTGTCGAGCGCGCCGAGCGGCTCGTCGAAGAGCAGGACGCTGGGGTTGAACACGAGGCCGCGGGCAAGGGCGACGCGCTGCTGCTGGCCGCCGCTGAGCTCGCGCGGAAAACGGTGCGCGAAGCGTCCCAGGCCGACCAGGTCGAGCATCTTCTGGGCACGTCCCTCGACTTCGTCACGCGGAAAGTGCCGCATGCGCAAAGGAAACGCCACGTTCTTGAGCGCGCTCATGTGGGGAAACAGGGCATAGTTCTGAAACACCATGCCGACATTGCGCTGGTACGGCTTGCGGTCGGTGAGATTCTCATCCGCGAGCTCGATCGTGCCGCTGGTCGGCTGCTCAAAGCCGGCGATCATCATCAACGTCGTCGTCTTGCCCGAGCCGCTCGGGCCAAGCAACGTGACGAACTCGCCGCGCTCGACCGCGATATCGACGCCATCGACCGCGTTGGTCTTGCCGTCGTAGCTCTTGATCACGTTGCGGAGGCGGAGATAGCCCACGGCCTCAGTCCTTGGCTCCGGTCGTCACAATCAAGGCATCGACGACCACGCAGCCGTCCGGCCGCGCCTTCATGGGATTGAGGTCGACCTCGGCCAGGCGCTCGGCATGCGCCAATGCAAAATCCGAAAGCGCATAAAGGCAGGCCGCCAAGCTTTTGATGTCGGCGGCTGGCCGGCCGCGCACGGCCCCGAGCATGGCGGCGGCGCGCGTCTCGGTGATCATCGCCTCGGCGTCGCCCTGCGCGAGCGGCAGCATGCGCAGCGCGAAGTCGCGCGTCACCTCGATCGCGGTGCCGCCCAGGCCGAATGCAATCGACAGCCCGAAATCAGGATCGCGTGAGATGCCGGCGAACACTTCGACGCCGTCACGCACGAACTCCTGCACCAGGAACGCCACATTGCGTGGCCGCGGCACCATGGCATCGATCCGTTCGCGCAGCTGCGCGAAGGCAGTGCCGAGGTCCTGCTCGGTTTGGACATTGAGGACGACGAGGCCGTGCTCGGCCTTGTGCGGAATCTCGGCCGACAGTGCCTTCAGCACCACCGGGTATCCGACCGCACGCGCGGCCAAACGTGCGCCATCAAGCGTTTCAACCCGCTGCTCGCGTGTCACCGGCACCCCATAGGCGGCGAGCAGGCGCTTCGCCTCGAACTCGTCGAGGGCGCCGCGCTGCGGCAGCGGCTCCTGAGCGCCCATCGGAACAATCCGGACGGGCGGCCGCCCCATGTTCCAGCGGCCGACGCGGTCGATCGCGGCGAGGCCCTGGCGGGTGCCGCCGATCTGCACCAGCCCGTGCTCATGCAGCGCCTTCGCCTGAGCGGTGTTCATCACACCGGCGCGCGTGCTCATGAGGTAATACGGCTTGCGCGAGCCCCTCGCCTGCTCGGCTAGCAATTTCACGTTCTCCAGCACGCGGCCGCTCCGGCCGATATGCTCTTCCGCGGCCGTGTCGGAGCAGTAGACGACGGCGTGAATGTTGTCGCTCTTGTCCACGACCGACATGGCGTGCGGCAGGTTCACGGCGTAGTTGCCGTTTCCCCAGGCGTCGAACGGATTGCCGTCGCCGGTGATGCGTCCGATCACCCGCTCGGCTTCGGTGCGCTCGTCCGCTGTCAGCGGCGGAAGATCAAGGCCGATCGTGGTCGCGTTGTCCAGGATCAGCTCGGCAAGTCCGCCCGAGCCGGTGATGATCGATATCCCCCGGCCGGCCGGCCAACGTTCGCCCTGACACACGGCGAGAACCTCGGTCATCTCATCGAGATCGTCGACCTCGATCGCCCGGTGCGCGCGCAGCACTTCCGAGAAGACCCGTGACGAGCCAGCGAGCCCGCCGGTGTGGCTGGTGATGGCACGCCGAGTGCGCTCGGTCCGGCCCACTTTGAGCACCACCACCGGCTTGCCGGCGGCGGCGGCGCGATCGAGCGCCGCGACGTAGCGCTCAGGCTGCCGCACCGTCTCCGTGAAGGTCGCGATGACCTTGGTGTTTGGATCGTCGATCAGATACTCGAGATAGTCGACCGTGCAGGTGACGGCCTCGTTTCCGGCGGAAACCGAAAGACTGACGCCAAACCGGCGCAGGTCGGCCAGCAAGGCAATGCAGACCGAGCCGCTTTGCGAGATGACGCCGACATTGCCGGCGAGTGGCGCCGGATTCATGATGCTCTGCTTGTAGGTGGTCACGCGGCCCGGCGGATTGAGGATGCCCATGCAGTTCGGGCCACACACGGCCATGCCGGCCTCGCGGCAGAGTCCTGCGATCTCCTCCTGCAGCCGTGCACCGTCTGCGCCAAGCTCGGCGAAGCCGCTGTCGTAGATGACGGCGGCGCGCGCCCCGCATTGGATCGCGAGCCGGACCTGATCGGGAATCAGCGGATTGCGGATGCTGAAAACGACGACGTCGGGGGCTTCAGGAAGATCCGTGAGAGTGGGGTAGCACACGTGATTGAGCACGGTGGGGTATTTGGGATTCACCGGATAGATCGCCCCGGCAAAGCCGAGAGCGCCGAGCGACTCGATGACGGAGCGCGCCGGGCCGGCCCGATCCGTCGCACCGACAATCGCGATGGAGCGAGGCTTGACGAGAGCTTCAATTGACATGGGCATGCCTGCGACGGAGAAACATGGAGACGATGACACCGAGAAAGACCGCGCCGGTGAGCAGTGTGGAGACGACGGCGATCACCGGGTCGGATTCGAGACGGATGGATTCAAACATCTTCTTCGGCAGAGTCGATGCATCGCGGCCGGCAATGAAGATCGCCACCACGGCCTCGTTGAAGGAGTGAAGGAACGCGAACAGCGCACTGACCAGGATGCCAGGCCGCAGCACCGGCAGCGTCACCCAGAAGAATGTACGCAGTGGGCCGGCGCCGGCATTCATCGCGGCACGCTCGAGATTTTGGTCGAAACCTTTCAGGGTCGCAGTCAGAACCAGGAAGGCGATTGGGATCGACAGCACACTGTGCGCAATGATCATGCCTGTACGCGTGCCGACCAGATGCAGGAGGCCGAGGAACCCGTAATAGCCCAGCGCGCTCACCACCGCCGGCACGATCAACGGCACCATCACGAGCAGGTTGAAGGCGCTCTTGCCGTAGAACTGATGCCGCACGAAACCAAAGGCCGCCGGCAAGGCCACGAGCAGCGTGAAAACGGTGGAGCCGAGCGCGATGGCAAAGCTGTTGAACGTGGCGTCGAGCCAGGACGGACTGGAAAAGTACTGCACGTAGTAGCCGGTCCAATAGCCGGGCGGCGGAAACTCGAAAGAGATCGCCGAGGAGAACGACATCGGCACAATGATTGCCATTGGGGCAATCAGAAAGAGCGCGACCAGGACCGCCAATGCGAGCGGGATGTGGCGCCCCATATTCATCCCCATAGCCGGTCAAGGCCAGCGAACCGGTTATAGACTGCGAGCAGCCCGAGCGTGCAACAGAGCAGCACCACGGCAATCGCCGACGCAAACCCCCAGGCAAGCAGATCCTCGATCTGCTGACTGATCAGCTGCGAGATCATCATGTCCTTGGGCGTACCGAGCAGGATCGGCGTGACGTAGAAGCCCAGACACATGGTGAAGACGAGCACACAACCGTTGACCACGCCGGGAAGGCTGAGCGGCAGAAACACATGGACGAAGCCGCGCCACGGCGGCGCGCCGAGTCCCTCGGCCGCGCGCAGATATGACGGGTCGATCTTGCGCATGACGCCATAGAGCGCCAGCACCATGTAGGGCAGCAGAATGTGCGTCATGCCGATCGTCGAGCTGAACGACGTGAACAGGAGCTGGGGCGGCCGGCCCAACCCGACGGCGGCATACAGCGCGCTGACCGGGCCCTTGTTGCCCAGGATCACCAGCCAGGCATAGGTGCGCACCACAAACCCGGTCCAAAAGCTCAGACCCACTGCGAGCAGCAGGACCGCGCCGAGCGCATCGCTACGCCGCGCCATCACATAGGCGAGCGGATAGCCGAGGGCGAGACAGGCGAGGCTGACCACCAGCGCGGTGCGGAACGTGCTGAGCATGACGCTGGTGTAGAGGGGCACTGTAAAGAGCCGCCGATAATGCTCGAGCGAGATGGTTGGGTCGGTGACGCTGAGGAGCAGCACGTAGCCGATCGGGACCACGAACAGCACGACGACAGCGAGCGTCGCCGGCGCGACAAGAAGCGCGGCCGTCACCCCCTCGCGCGACACTCCTCGCCGAAATGCGTGCATGGGCGAGAGCTTTCCTCGTTTTCCGGATCATGTAACATGACCGGCAGTTTGCAAGTGTTTCGGACGTCGCGCGTCCCGATTGTAGCCGACGGGCGGTGCGCGTCACGCTTGGACATGACGGGAACGACCATGACCCATCCGGTTTCGGGCCGCGCACTGCTTACACGCCGTCAGACGTTCGGGATCGGCGGCGCGCTGATTGCGGCGCCGTTCGTGCGGACCGGTGCGCAGGCGCAAAGCAAGACGATTTACGTCAACTCCTATGGCGGTGTGTGGGAATCCTCGTGGAAGAAGGCCTTCTTCGACCCCTTCACAGCGCAAACCGGAATCCAGATCAAAACGGTGCCCGGCGTATCCTTCGCCAAGCTCAAGGCGCAGGTCCGGACTGGCAACTACGAATGGGACCTTATCAACCTCGGGGACGTCGAATACGGCCAGGCAGTCCTCGAGAACTTGGTCGAGAAAGTGGACAGAGGAGCGGCAATTACCGCTCAGGTTCCGGCCAACATGGTGCGCGACTATTGCATCACCAGCTACTCGCTCGGCACGAACCTGGTCTACCGCAAGGACAAGTTTCCGAAAGGCGGCCCGCAGAGCTGGGCCGATTTCTGGAACGTGAGGAAATTTCCCGGCAACCGCTGCCTGTTCGATCGCTCGTTCACGTGCCTCGCCTTGGCGCTGCTGGCCGATGGCGTACCGAAGGACAAGCTCTATCCGATGGACCTCGACCGCGCATTCCGGAAGATGGACGAGATCAAACCGCACATAAAGACGTGGTGGCGCGACGGCTCGCAGTCGCAACAGCTCATTCGTGACGGCGAGGTCGATATGATCGCGATGTGGAGCGCGCGGGCCGTGGACCTGATCGAGGATCACGTACCCCTCGAATTAGTCTGGAACGAAGCCGAGATATACTATGCCAATCTGCAGGTGCCCCGGGGCGATCCCAATGCCAGGACGACCTGGCAGTTCGCCTACTTTGTCGCGCAGCCGAAGCCGCAGGCGGACTTCGCGATGCTGCTGCCCTACGGTCCGGCCAATCCGGCGGCGCGCGCCCTGATGACCGAGGCGCGGCTCAAGCAGACGCCGGCTTGGCCCGAGCACGAAGCGATCGGCTTCACCCACGACGCGGCGTGGATCGCCCCTCGACTCGCGCAGATCCGCGAGCGCTGGAGCCAGTGGCTCGCGACGTGAGGCTGGAAGACGCCCGATGCGTTACGGCCCCGCGCAGCCGAGGGACGCCGGTACAAAGCCAGGAATGATGGAGTAGTTCGCATGCCCGACCAGTTCGTGCTCTACGAAACGGACGATAAGATCAGCCTCATCACGCTCAACCGCGCCGAAAAGCTCAACGCCATCAGCTCCGCTGTGAAGGAGCAGCTGATCGCCGCCTTCACCCGCGCGGACGAGGACCCCGCGACGACGGTTGTCGTCCTTCGCGCGAACGGCCGCAGCTTTTCGGCTGGCTTCGACATCGGCCACTCGCCGGATCGCGGGGCCGACAGCGGTGCCGCCGATCCGAATCTGTGGGATGCGACCCTGCACCGCAGCCTTGATTTCGGCCTCGCGCCGTGGACGCTCAAGAAGCCGGTGATCGCTTCGGTGCAGGGGCATGTGCTGGGAGGCGCGTGCGAACTCGCGCTGATGTGCGATCTGACCATCGCCGCAGATGATGCGAAATTCGGCGAGCCCGAGGTGCGCTTCTCTCACATTGGGCCCCTCATGGCGATGCCCTGGTTCGTGGGCCTCAAGCGCGCGCGTGAGCTTCTGTTCTTCGGCGACATGATTGACGCGAAAACCGCGCTCGAAATCGGGATGGTGAATCGGGTCGTGCCGGCCGCCGATCTTCGCGCCGCGACAATCCGGTACGCCAAGCGGCTCGCACTGGTGTCACCCGAAGCGCTGCGTTGGGGCAAGAGGGTGATCAACCGGGGAGCTGAGATCGCCGGCATGCGCGCGGCGCTCGAGTCGGGGGTCGATTCGTTCGTCACGCTGTATGCGACCACGACCGAGGTCGGAAAGGAATTCGGCCGCCGCGTTCAGGCGGACGGCCTCAAGGCGGCGCTGGAATGGCGTCGAGCGCAGTTCAGGGAATAACCGCATTCGCCAGAAGCGTTCTGGCCTCTGGCTCATCGGGGTACGGCTCATTCGGGCTTGATGCCCGCAAACCTTATCACCTTGCCCCACTTCGCCGTCTCGTCGACGATGAGATTGCCGAAATCATTGGCGGAACCCGGCAGCAGCGAAGCGCCGAGGTCGGCAAGCTGCGACTTGACTTCAGGCCGGGCCAGGATCGCGTTGACCTCGCGATTGAGCGTTTCCACGATTTCGCCCGGAGTGCCCTTCGGCGCGACCAGGCCGTACCACGCGCTCGCTTCGTAACCAGGCACGATATCGGCGACGACGGGCAACTCCGGCACGACGGCGGCGCGTTCCGCCGAGGTCACCGCGAGCGGCCGCAACTTTCCCGATTTGATGAATTGCAGCGAGGTCGGCAGGTTGTCGAACATGAGCTGCACGCGCCCGCTCATCAGATCGATCAGCGCAGGCCCGCCGCCACGATACGGCACGTGAACGATGTCGACGCCGGTCATCATCTTGAACAGTTCGCCGGCGACATGCAGCGTCGAGCCGACGCCGGACGAAGCAAAGTTCAGCTTGCCGGGGTTGGCTTTAGCGTAAGCGATCAACTCGGGAATTGTGTGGATCGGCAGTGACAGGTTGACGTCGACCACATCGGGGAAGCGGATCAGGCCCGCCACCGGCGTCGTGTCGCGGATGAAGTCGAAATTCAGCTTGGCGAAGAGCGCCGGATTGGTCGCGTTCGCCGGCGCCGCGAGCAGCAGCGTGTAACCGTCGGCCGGCGCGCGAATGACGGCTTGGGTGGCGATATTCGTGCCGGCGCCGGGCCGGCTTTCGACGACAAACTGCTGTCCGAGGCGCTCCGACAGCCATTGGCCGAACAGCCGCGCGGTCATGTCGGCAGATCCGCCGGGCGGATAGCCGATTATGAGTTGAACGGGCCGCGAAGGATATGCCGCTGCGCTGGCAAATCGAGGCAAGGCCGGCAGTGTCGCGGCTGCCGC
>DASTZX010000207.1:0-5610 GCA_035764045.1 Xanthobacteraceae bacterium
TGGCGCGCGACATGGCGAACGAGGTGTGACGGTCATTTGAGACCGGCCGGGGCCAGCTGGAGATTTGCCCCGCTGGCGGCGGTTGTGGACTGGGGAGCACCGGTGCCAGCGGGGCGCTCATTTGCGAGCAACCGCAAGCTAGCCATTCTCCCTAGGTCAGTCGGTGCGCATCCGCACATTGCCACCCTCCATAGGCTCTGAGACCAGCGATGGCGGCCGCTTTGCCAATGCGACCACTCCCTTTGTTTTGCACGGAGGCGATCGTCATGGCCGGGCATAGCCGTTCGAAGAACGGCGTCGCTCCGCTCGCCTATGTCCCGGCCATCCACGTCTTACTTCATTGCACTGCCATCAAGACGTGGATGCCCGGCACAGGGCCGGGCATGACGGATGGGGGGCATTGAGCCCGCGCCACGAATGCGTCTCTCACGTTCTTGACGTCATACAAGATGTTGAAACTGCTATCGAAAGTATCACCTAAAATATATCTTGCGCTATTTCCTGGAGAGAGCTATCTAAAGATATATCTCAATCAGGAGGACCGACATGTTCGGCATGAGAAACTTCGACAACAACTGCGATGGCCGCTGGGCCGCCCGGCGCGGCTGGCGGCGGCACGGCTTTGGCCATGGCGGCCGGCACGGCTTCGGCGGCGGCGGCGACATGATGCGCGCCGGCCGCATGCTGGCGACCGGCGACCTGCGCCTGATCGCGCTCGCCCTGATCGCGGAGCAGCCGCGCCACGGCTACGAGATCATCAAGGTGCTGGAGGAGAAGACCTCGGGCTGGTACGCGCCGAGCCCCGGCATGGTCTATCCGACGCTCACCTTCCTCGAGGAGGCGGGCTACGTCACGGGCGAGACCGAGGGCGCGAAGAAGCTCTACACCATCACCGAAGAGGGCCGCGCCCATCTCGCCGAGAACCGCGACTTCGTCGATGCGGTGCTGGAGCGCCTCGCCGCCGTCGGCGACAGGCTCGCGCGCATGCGCCGCCGCGCGGCCGGCGAGGCCGAGGACGAACGCCCCCACCTGCCCCCGCTGGTGCGCGCCGCGCTGGTGAACCTGCGTGACGTCGCCGGCGAGCGCCTCGCGCAGGACGCAGACGCCGAGGCGAAGCTCGTCGAGATTCTGGCGCGCGCTGCGCAGGAGCTGAAGAAAGCGTGAGGCAGCCGGTCACACACACCCACGTTATCATCCGCGCAAGCGGATGATCCGGTCAGTCACCGCAGCCGCCTGTGCGGACCGGATTCCCCGCTTTCGCGGGCATGACGGAGCCCGGGCTACTTCCCGCTCTTGAGCTCCTGATAGACCGCGCTGACGAAGCGCTCGGCGCTCGAGTCCGTGCCGCCCGCCACCGTCGCGTCGTACGGCGCCGTGACTTTCGCGGCCAGCACGTCTTCAGACTCTTTCCCTGCGCGATCATCCCGCGCACCTTGTCGGCGACCGCAAGGATCATGTCGCGATAAGGCCCGATCGCGTCGCGCTTGATGAGCGTGCCGTGGCCCGGACGATCGTCGTGTTCGCGTCCGCCGACTTCATCGTGAGATCGAGCCCCTCCAGCATGCCCTTGAGCGAGCCGCCGTTGTTGATGTCTAGCGTGGGAAATCGTCGTCGACGCAGCCGCCCAAACGCCTCGGGAGCCTCCGCACAAGCATACCGCGAGCGCGCCCGCCGGCGTCAAATGCCAAACTGCGGCCGCTTCGCTTGCACAATCACGCCAAACGATTGCGCCTAGTTGCGGGCCTCCCGACGACAAGACGCGGCATTATTCATGCTCAAGACCGGCTTGAGGCTTCAGCTCATCCTGTTGGCGCTCCTCTCGACGCCGCAACTCGCAATCTCGCAGGAGCGGCACGCCGCGACCACACCGCCTGCGCAGGCGCTGACTCCCGCGCAGGCGCAGCAAGCAATCGAGACGCTGCGCGACGACGCCAAGCGGGCGCAGCTCCTGCAAACGCTCGATGCGATCGCCCGCGCATCGCCTTCCGCACCGGACGCCGCGTCGGCGCCCGCGCAGCCGCCGACGGCCGAAAACCTCGGCGTGCAGCTCCTCGTGCAGGTCTCGAACTGGCTCGGCGACGTCTCGGCCGAGCTCGCCGTCGCGGCCCGTGCCGTCTCCGATTTCCCGATGGCATGGCGCTGGCTCGTGCATCTCACGACCGACCCGAGCGCCCGCCCTATTCTGCTCGATACCGGGTGGAAGCTCGCACTGGTGATCCTCTGCGCGCTCGCCGCCGAATGGATCATCTGGCGCGCAATCCGCCGGCCGCTGGCGGCGGTCGCGCGCTACACCCCGGTCCGCCTGCGCGAGCGCGCCGACGGCGAGCGGCCGATGGCGGCGCCGGACAGCCTGCTGGCAGACGGAGGCCGCCAGGCGCGGCGACGGCACACGACCCTCGCCTCCACGTGGCAGCTCATCCTGCGGCTGCCGTTCGTGCTGGCGCGCCTGATCCTCGACATCCTGCCCGTCGCGATCTTCGCAGGGGTCGGCAACCTGCTGCTCACGACCGATATCGGTAGCGACGCCAAGTCGCGCATGGTCATCCTCGCGATGGTGAACGCCTACGTGATCTGCCGCAGCACGCTGTGCGTCGTGGCGGCACTGGTGTCGCCCGCCGCGAGCCAGCCGAGCCTGCTCGTCATTCGCGACGAGACCGCCGCCTACATCGACGTCTGGGCGCGGCGCGTGGTCGTCTTCACGGTATTTGGCGTGGCGCTTGCCAACGTCGCATTGCTGCTCGGCCTCTACCGTCCCGCCTATATGGCGGCGGTGCGCCTCGTGATGCTGGTGGTGCATCTGTTCCTGGTCATCATCATTCTGCAGATCCGCCGCAACGTCGCCGACCTGATCCGCGCGCCCGATACGACGCGCGGCGCGGTCGCCATGATGCGCAACAGGCTGGCGGATGTCTGGCACATCTTCGGGATCGTGCTCGACCTCGCGCTGTGGGCTGTATGGGCGCTACGCGTGCAGAACGGCTACGCGCTGCTGCTGCAATATTTCCTCGCGACCGTCGCAGTCCTGGTGATCGCCCGGCTGGCATCGATTGCGGTGATGACGGCGCTCGATCGCATCTTCCGCATCGGGCCGGACTTCGTCCGCCAGTTTCCCGGCCTCGAGGCGCGCGCCAATCGCTATCTCCCGATGCTGCGGGCCACCATCTCGGGCGTGATCATCGCAATCACGGTGATCGCCCTGCTCGAGGTGTGGGGGATCGACGCGGCCGCCTGGTTCTCGAGCGGGCAAGTCGGCGGCCGTCTCGTCTCGGCGCTGCTGACCATCACGATCGCGGCGACCGCGGCGCTCGCGATCTGGGAGGCGAGCAACGCCGCGATCGAGCAGCACCTGGCGCGGCTCACGCGCGAGGGCAATTACCTGCGCACTGCGCGGCTGCGCACATTCCTCCCGATGCTGCGCACCACGCTGCTGTCGATCATCCTGACGGTCGTCGCCCTGACGGCATTGAGCGAGCTCGGCGTCAGCATCGCGCCGCTGCTTGCAGGCGCCGGCATCGTCGGCATCGCGATCGGATTCGGGTCGCAGAAGCTCGTGCAGGACGTCATCACGGGGCTGTTCCTGCTGCTGGAGAACGCCATGCAGGTGGGCGATTCCGTGACCGTGTCCGGACTTTCCGGCGTGGTCGAGAACCTGTCGATCCGCACCATCCGCCTGCGGGCAGCCGACGGCTCCATCCACATCATCCCGTTCAGCTCGGTGACCAGTGTCACCAACACCACCCGCGGCATCGGAAATGCGGCGATCAGCGTCAACGTCGCCTACAAGGAGGATACCGACCGCGTCGGCGCGGTGCTCAAGGAGATCGCGGCGCAGATGCGCGCCGATCCAGCGTTCAGGCGCATGATGCGCAGCGACCTCGACCTCTGGGGCGTCGAGAAGCTGGACGCCTCGATGGCGACGATCGTCGGCCAGATCGAGTGCACCGACGTGGGGCGCTGGCCGGTCCAGCGCGAATTCCATCGTCGTATGAAGAAGCGCTTTCAGGAGCTCAACATCGAGATCGCGCGGCCGTCGCAGACCACCGTGGTGGTGCAGAACCTGTCGGCCGCGCAGCCGAGCGACACCGCCGAGACGGAGGAGCGACGGCGCACCCCGACGCTCGCATCCGGCGCGTCAGGCCGCTGATCGCCTGGGGCAACCGCGGCACGGCCGCCGCGCCATCACTCCACGCGCAGACCAAGCTTCTTGATCAGCGCCGACCACTTGGTCTCCTCGCGGTCGATGTCGGCGGCGTAGTCGGCAGGCGTCGAGACCAGCATGTCGCCGCCGTCGGCATGAATGCGCGCCTTCACGTCGTCGGAGTCGACCACCTTGCGCAGCTCCGCATTGAGCCGCGCCACGATCGGCGCCGGGGTGCCGGCCGGCGCGAGCAGGCCGTAGTGCAGCATGGCCTCGAAGCCCGGCAGCCCCGACTCGGCTGCCGTCGGCACATCTGGCAAGAGGCTCGAGCGTTCGGGCCCGAGCACCGCGATCGCCCGCAGCGTGCCGGCCTGCAGGTTGCCCATCGCGGGCGCCATCACGTTGAAGGCGACCGGCACCTGGCCGCCGAGCAGGTCATTGGTCAGCGGCCCGGTGCCCTTGTAGAGCACGATCGTCGCGTCGACGCCCGCCATCGCCTTGAACAGCTCGGCCGAGAGATATCCGCCGGTGCCCATCGGCGGCGTGCCGATGTTGAGCTTGCCGGGCTGCGCCTTCGCGAGCGCGACCATCTCGCCGATCGTCTTCGGCGCGAACGAGGGATGCGCCATGATCACGATCGGCGTCGACGAGATGAGGCCGACCGGCGTGAAGTCCTTGCGCGGATCGTAGCCCGGATTGGCGTAGAGCGTCGGATTGATCGATGTCGTGCCGGTATGCGCCATCACCAGCGTGTAGCCGTCCGGCGCCGCGCGCGCGGCGAGCCGCGTGCCGATCACGCCGCCCGCGCCGCCGCGGTTGTCGATCACGATCGGCTGTCCGAGCGCGCGCGACAGCTTGTCGGCGACGATTCGCGCCACCGCATCGACGCCGCCGCCGGCCGGAAACGGCACGATCAGCGTGACGGGCCGGCTCGGATAATCCTGCGCCCATGCGGGCACAGCCGCCGGGCAGAGCATGCCGGCGACGAAGGCAATCACCATCGCAAGCAACGATCGCATGTCGCATCTCTCCAATTGCCCACACCCTACGTTCCATCGCTCGCCAGGGCCAGATAGCATGGAGGTGGCACTAATCTTTCGTCGCTCGTGCGGCAGACGTAAAGGGGGGCGGGTGAGAACCATCGTCCAGATGTTCAAGAGCCTTTTGCGTGGCGGAGCGACTGGCTCCGCGGCTTCAGATGTGGTCGGCGACGCGCTGCGCGCGGCGGATTGGATCGCCAAGGCGATGACCAGCTCCGGGTATGGTTTGGACTTCTCGGTTAAAAGCCTCGAGGAGGTGGATCGCTTTTTCGAGGAACAGGCTCCGAATGGAGCGCCGCGGCCCGATGGACTGCTGGGTAAGGACCTTGGGGCCCGCCTTTTCGCGATCGGCGCCTATGTCGGCGAGGTCATTCGGCGACAGGTGGGTGGCGAGTGGAAAGCCGACGACAGCGACCCGGAGGCCGAAATCAA
>DASTZX010000208.1:0-2088 GCA_035764045.1 Xanthobacteraceae bacterium
AATCGGCGTAGCGAACACATTGTCCACCACCACGGTGGCTCCGGCCGCATGCGCGATCTTGGCCACGCCCGCGATATCGACGACGTCGAGTGTCGGGTTGGTCGGGCTTTCGAGGAAGAACGTCTTGGTGTTGGGGCGCACGGCCTTTTGCCACTGCTCGAGGTCGCGGCCATCGACCAAGGTCGACGGCACGCCGAATCGCGGCAGGAAATCCTCGACCACCCAGCGACAGGAGCCAAACAGCGCCTTGGCGGCGACCACGTGATCCCCGGCCTTGAGTTGCCCAACCAGCGCCGTCGTCACCGCGGCCATGCCGGTCGCGGTGGCGCGCGCCGCCTCGGCGCCTTCGAACTCCGCCATGCGACGCTCGAACATCGCGACCGTCGGATTGGAGAAGCGCGAATAGAGATAGCCGGGGTCGGCGCCGACGAAGCGCGCCTCGCATTGCTCGGCGCTGTCGTAGACGAAGCCCTGGGTGAGAAACAGCGCTTCCGATGTCTCGCCGAACTGCGAGCGCTGCGTGCCGGATTGGACCAGGCGGGTTTCGGGATGATACTCACGGGTGGATGCGGACATTGCTCGGACTCCTCGGGCTCTGCACCGGCACATGTCCTTGGCAGCGAGTCCGACTCGCCGGGACATGCGCAGGCCAACAAAAAACCGGCCGGGGAAAAATCCCAAGCCGGGTCCAAGCGTCCCCGGCCTTTTAGCAAGTTGTTTTACGTGGCTGCAAGCCGGCCGGCTCAAATGACCACGGGATAACGCGGGTGTTTAAGGGGCCGCGGCCTTTCCGTCAAGATGCCCATCCGTTAGACGGGGAGCCATGGCCCTCGCGTTCCGCGCCGACGACAAGGGGATCCTGCCCGACCGCATGATCGCGGCGCTCGCCGATGCGGGCGGGATCATCGCGGCCGGAGAATTTGCCGACGACCAGATCCAGCCGGCGAGCCTCGACCTGAGGCTCGGCGAGATGGCCTACCGGGTGCGGGCGAGCTTCCTGCCCGGCAAGGGCACCACGGTGGCGGAGCGCATCGACAGTCTCAAGCTGCACGAGATTGCGCTCGGCGACGGCGCCGTGCTGGAGACCGGCTGCGTCTACATCGTGCCGTTGCAGGAGAGCATGGCGCTCCCCGCCGACGTCTCGGCGGCCGCCAACCCGAAGAGCTCGACCGGGCGGCTCGACGTGTTCACCCGCGTGATCGCCGACCACACGCGCGGTTTCGACCGCGTCGAGACCGGCTATCACGGGCCGCTCTATGCCGAGATCAGCCCGCGCACCTTTCCGGTGCTGGTGCGTGAAGGGTCCCGGCTGTCGCAGATCCGCTTCCGTCGCGGTCACGCGCTGGTCGCACCCGAGGCGCTCGTTGCGCTGCATGCGCGCGAGCGGCTGGTCGACGATGCGGCCGCCGACGTGCGCGAGGGCGTCACCGTCGGCGTGGACCTCGCCGGCTTCGAAGGCCGCGTCGGCTATCGGGCCAAGCGGCATACCGGGTTGATCGACGTCGATCGCCGCGCCGGCTACGAGGTGGCGGATTTCTGGGAGCCGATCACGCCGCGACGCGAGAAGAACCTCGTGCTCGATCCCGACGAGTTCTACATCCTCGCGTCCAAGGAGGCGGTGCAGATTCCGCCCGACTACGCCGCCGAGATGGTGCCGTTCGATCCCCTGGTGGGCGAGTTTCGCGTCCATTATGCCGGCTTCTTCGATCCCGGCTTCGGCTATGCGGGCGCGGGCGGACGCGGCGCGCGCGCCGTGCTCGAGGTGCGCTCGCGCGAGGTGCCGTTCATTCTCGAGCACGGCCAGACCGTCGGGCGGCTCGTCTACGAGAAGATGCTGGCGCGGCCGGATCAGCTCTACGGCCAGGGCATCGGCTCCAACTACCAGGCGCAGAGCCTGAAGCTGTCGAAGCATTTCCGCTCCTAGAACCGTCGCGTTAACCTCCTGGGGGCGGTCGCCTTGAGCAATCGGTAACGACTGCTCGGCTAGAACAGAGGCTCTCTTTACAGGACTGGGGAAATGGCAGGGGTATGCGCCATGGATGAGCGCAGGTCGGTCGCCCGCACGCGCGTCCGGCGCAACGCCGAGAT
>DASTZX010000209.1:0-3818 GCA_035764045.1 Xanthobacteraceae bacterium
GATGTACCTGATCACCTATCTGGATCGGGTCAATATCTCGACCGCGGCCCCGGAGATCGCCAAGGAATTCGGCTTCGACAAGATCACGATGGGCATCATCTTCAGTGCCTTCGTGTGGGCTTACGCGATCTTCCAGGTTCCTGGCGGCTGGATGAGCGACCGGTTCGGCGCCCGGCCGGTGCTGGCGACGATCGTCGCCTACTGGTCGGTGATGACCGCCGCCACGGCGGCGGCCGTGGGCAGCGTATCCTTCGTGGCGCTGCGCTTCCTGTTCGGCATCGGCGAGGCCGGCGCCTTCCCGGGCGCGACGCGCGCCATGCAGCTCTGGTATCCGCGCCAGGAGCGCGGCTTCGTCCAGGGCATCACCCACAGCGCGAGCCGCCTCGGCGCCGCCATCGCGCCCCCGATCGTCGTGCTGATCATGACCAATCTCGGCTGGCGCTCGGTGTTCTATATCTGCGGGGCCGTCGGCTTCATCTGGTCGATCTGGTGGTTCCTGAGCTACCGCAACCTGCCGGAAGAGCACGGCATGGTGAACTCCGCCGAGCTCGAGCGCATCCGTGGGCTCGATGCCAAGGGCAACATCAACAAGCCGGTGATGGAGGAGAAGCGGGCGAGCGTGCCGTGGGCGACGCTGCTCACCTCGCCCAACATGTGGGCGATCATGTGCGCCTACTTCACCTACGTGTATTGCCTCTGGATTTTCCTGAGCTGGCTGCCCTCGTATCTGGTCGAGTTCCGGCATTTCACCCTCATCAAGGTCGGCCTGTTCGCCTCGCTGCCGCTGTTCGCCGGCGTGATCGGCGATACGGTGGGCGGCCTGGCCAGCGACTGGCTGCTGAGGAAGACCGGAAACACCAAGCTCGCCCGCCGCTCGGTCGCGATCGTCGGCCTCCTGGGCTGCGCCGTGTTCATCGTTCCGGCCGCCATGACCGAGAACGCCTATACGGCGGTGTGGTGCCTGACCGGCGCCATGTTCTTCCTCGAGTGCACCATCGGCCCGTCCTGGGCGGTGCCCATGGACGCCGGCGGCAAGTACTCCGGGACCGTGTCGGGCATGATGAACATGGCGGGCAATATCGGCGGCGCGCTCTCGCCGCTCGTGTTCGGCGTCCTGGTCCAGTACGGCAACTGGCAGGCGCCGTTCATCGTCGCCGCCACCCTGCTGGTGATCGGGGCCGGCGTATGGGCGTTCTGGCTCGATCCCGACCGCTCGGTGGTCGAGAAGGCGCCACCCGAAGGCGCGCCCCTCAAGTCGCCGGCCGCCGCGGTCTAGTCCACGGTCTGGTCCATGATCGGTCTGTAGCGGCGGCGCCCGGCCGGCGCCGCCGATCGCGTCGCCTCTTGGCGCGTCGACCCTTGGACGGCGGGCGTGGCGGTGCTATCTCCGCCGCATGACGGCGATTCCGACCCAAAACATCCGCAATTTCTCGATCGTCGCGCATATCGATCACGGCAAGTCCACGCTCGCCGACCGGCTGATCCAGATCACCGGCGGCCTTGCCGAGCGCGAGATGATGGAGCAGGTGCTCGACTCCATGGACATCGAGCGCGAGCGCGGCATCACCATCAAGGCGCAGACCGTGCGGCTCAACTACCGCGCGCGCGACGGGCAGGACTACGTCCTCAACCTGATCGACACGCCCGGGCACGTCGACTTCGCCTACGAGGTCAACCGCTCGCTCGCCGCCTGCGAGGGCTCGCTGCTCGTGGTCGATGCGAGCCAGGGCGTCGAGGCACAGACCCTCGCCAACGTCTACCAGGCGATCGACAACAATCATGAGGTCGTGCCGGTCCTCAACAAGGTCGACCTGCCGGCGGCCGAGCCCGAGAAGGTCAAGCAGCAGATCGAGGACGTGATCGGCCTCGACGCCTCGAACGCGATCCTGATCTCGGCCAAGACTGGGCTCAACATTCCCGAGGTGCTCGAGGCGATCGTCACCCGCCTGCCGGCGCCCAAGGGCGACGCGAACGCAGCCCTCAAGGCGCTGCTGATCGACAGCTGGTACGACGCCTATCTGGGCGTGGTGGTGCTGGTGCGCATCGTCGACGGCGTGCTCAGACGAGGCCAGCGCATCCGCATGATGGGCACCCATGCGAGCTACGAGGTCGACCGCGTCGGCGTGTACACGCCGAAGATGCAGGCGGTGGACGAGCTCGGGCCGGGCGAGATCGGCATGCTCACCGCCTCGATCAAGGAGGTGGCCGACACGCGGGTGGGCGACACCATCACCGACGATCGCAAGCCGGTGAGCGAGCCGCTGCCGGGCTTCCGCCCCGCCATCCCGGTGGTGTTCTGCGGACTGTTTCCGGTCGATGCGGCGCAGTTCGAGGACCTGCGCGCCGCCATGGGCAAGCTGCGCCTCAACGATGCGAGCTTCTCCTACGAGATGGAGACGAGCGCCGCGCTCGGGTTCGGCTTTCGCTGCGGCTTCCTCGGGCTCCTGCACCTGGAGATCATCCAGGAGCGGCTGTCGCGCGAGTTCAATCTCGACCTGATCGCGACCGCGCCGTCGGTGGTCTACAAGATGAGCCTGCGCGACGGCAGCGAGATCGAGATCCACAATCCGGTCGACATGCCCGATCCGACCCAGATCGCCGAGATGCGCGAGCCCTGGATCGAGGCGACCATCCTCACCCCCGACGAGTACCTCGGCGCCGTGATCAAGCTGTGCCAGGACCGGCGCGGCGACCAGAAGGAGCTCACCTACGTCGGCAACCGCGCGATGGTGAAGTACGACCTGCCGCTCAACGAGGTGGTGTTCGACTTCTACGACCGGCTCAAGTCGGTGTCGCGCGGCTATGCGTCGTTCGATTATCACCTCACCGACTACAAGCCGTCCGATCTCGTCAAGCTGCAGATGCTGGTGAACGGCGATCCGGTCGATGCGCTCTCGATGCTCGTCCACCGCACCCGCGCCGAGAGCCGCGGCCGCGCCATGGCGGAGAAGCTCAAGGAGCTGATCCCGCCGCACATGTTCCAGGTGCCGATCCAGGCGGCGATCGGCGGCAAGATCATCGCGCGCGAGACCGTGCGCGCCTTCCGCAAGGACGTGACCGCCAAGTGCTACGGCGGCGACGCCACCCGCAAGCGCAAGCTCCTCGACAAGCAGAAGGAGGGCAAGAAGCGCATGCGCCAGTTCGGCAAGGTGGACATCCCGCAGGAGGCCTTCATCGCCGCGCTCAAGGTGGATGTGTAGGGGCGGTCAATCGCCCTACCGCGCACTCCGTTCAACCAAGCACTCCCGTCATTGCCCGCGAAAAGCGGGCAATCCAGTATTCACAGACGGCGATGTGGGAGTGCGGCAGTGCCCCAATGATCCGCTGCGGAGTACTGGATCGTCCGCTGGAGCCTGCACTCGGACGGCGCGAAGCGCCGATCCGGGTGCGGACGATGACGGTTCCCTGACGTGCATCAACCGGACTTGAGCCCGTCGATCTCCTCGTCCCGCATCGTCACGAAGATCAGCACCGCAATGATGACCATCGCGAAGCGGAACGCGCTCGGCACCCCGTTCCATTGCGCCGACTGCCACATCCCGAACCACTCGCCCCCGATGGTCATGAACCCGAACTGCCAGGTGAGGAATCCGAGCGCGAGCCCGGCGACGGCAAAGCCTTTGGCGCGATTGAAGGCGGCCGCCTTGTCGCGCCGCCGGGCGAGCAGCGCGACCGCGCCGATCCAGCACAGCAGCGCGGTCAGCGCCTCCGCCGCGATGATGAGCGCGTAGGCCGCGTGGTGCAGCGCCGGATTGCTGATCGCCCGGTAGGTGATGGTGGAGCGCGGGAAGATGGTGTCCATCGACAGCACGTGCGCC
>DASTZX010000210.1:0-3765 GCA_035764045.1 Xanthobacteraceae bacterium
CTACTCGGCCCTCGTGGCCGGCGAGGTCCAGGTGATCGCCTCCGGCCTCGGAGCCGCCACCCCGTTTTTGCAATCAGGCCAGGCGCGAGCGCTCGCCGCGCTGTCGTCCCAAAGACCGGCCAGCCTCCCCGATGTCCCGACCTTGGCCGAGGCGGGTTATCCCGATTTCACGCTCGGGTCCTGGATGGGAGTGTTCGCGCGCTCGGGAACGCCGCGGCAGATAGTCGATAAACTCGAAACCGAATTTTTGCGTGCACTGGCTCAGCCGGACATCAAGTCGCAACTCGTCAACCTGAGCCTGGAGCCTGCACCGATGCACAGCAAGGAGTTTTCGTCGTTTTTCGAAAAGGAGATTGGCAACTGGGCCGCGGTCGTGCACGCAACGACGTTGGCGCCTCAATGAGGGATGCGGTTCGCCGGAGCTATCGTGGACGAAGCATGATCATCGACTAGCACGCGCACCTCTATACGCCGGAGGAAGCCGCAGATGATCTGCGCGCCTATGACGGACGCTGCGGCCCCTACAGCGGAGGGAGAAGCTGCCCGATGGTGATCGAGAACTTCCTCGACGCGCACCACAAGGCGGGATGCGACGTGAGCGTCGTCATTAACGCTGCTCACTATCTCCGCGGGAAAGCTCCCGACGAGGAATCGCCGGTGCCATCGCAATCACTAAGTTGCTGAGAAGCCGCGCTTTTTATCGAAGTCCAAATCCTGGCTGGGGGACTAGGATTCGAACCTAGATTAACGGAGTCAGAGTCCGCTGTTCTACCGTTGAACTATCCCCCAGTAAGCCGCTGATGCCGCGGAAGATTCGCGAGGCGCCGCGGGTGCCGGGCGGCGCCATGCATAGCGAAATCGGCCCGCGAATGCAAACCGCGCCGCGGCCGGAGCCGGGGAGGGCGTTGCGGTCCGCCGGGAAGCCCGCCACGCTCAGGCATGACACCGCCGGGAGCCCTCGTCCCATGCCCTCCGCCACCGCGCCGCTTGACGCCTCCATGATCCGACTTCACCACGCTGGGCACGGTCCGCCGCTCGTGCTGTTGCATTGTCTCGGGGTCGATCGCCACTTCTGGGATTTCTGCGCCGACCTCGCCCAGGACTTCACCCTGCTGCGCTACGACTTCCCCGGTCATGGCGAGACTGCCGTTCCGGGGGCGCCGTACAGCATCGAGGATCTGTCGGCGCAGCTGGCCGACGTGCTCGCGGCCCACGCGATCGGCCGCGCCCATGTGGCCGGCATCTCCCTCGGCGGGCTGGTGGCGCAGGCGTTCGCAGCGAGCCGCCCCGGTCTGGTCGACCGGCTGATCCTGATCGACACCACGCCGCGCTACACCGACGAGCTGCGCGCCATGTGGGATCAGCGCGCCGCGACCGCGCGGGCCTCGGGCGTGGCGCCGATGATCGACGACCTCCTGAAGATCTGGTTCTCGGCCGATGCGCTCGCGCGCGATGCGGCCGGCGTGCGCTACGTGCGGGCGGCGCTCGCACGCGCGCCGGGCGAGGGCTATGCGCTTGCCTGCGAGGCGCTCAAAGCGGCCGATCTGCGACCACTCACGCCGGCCATCGCGGCGCCGACCCTCGTGGTCTGCGGCGACAACGACATTCCGAGCTTCCTGGACGCGGCGCGCCGGCTGGCGACGACGATTCCGAACGCCGAGCTCGCCTGGATCGCGGGCACCCGCCACGCCTCGGTGCTGGAGAAGCCCGAGGAGGGGCGGCGGCTGATGCGCGATTTCCTGTCGCGGTAGGCGGGCCGTGCACACGAACACGATTGAGGGCTACTTCTCGATCGTCAAGCGCGTATCACCACGTCGCACAGCAGCACTTTGAGCGCTATCTGAGCCGCTTCCGCTGGAAGGGAAGTGGGCTGCTCGTGCCGCTGTAAAAGCTTGATCTAGCGTCATTGACTCGGATGTCACGAAAGGCATCACAAATTCAATGAGGTCTCGATATCCGTAATAGGGATCGCTTATCCTTCGCTTCCGCTCGAAGTGATGCCTGACCATTTGGGCGGCCAATGCGACCGGGAGACTACCGAGAGTATGGTATTTCTTGCGACGCCCCGCTCCGCTTCCAGCGTTAGGCACTGCTACCACTTCCGTGATCGCGCGATCCCATAGCTCGATTTGATTCACCTCAATGTCGCGATCGGCACGAAGCTTGATCACATCGTGAACAAGCCTCGTCAGCGCGCTTTCGATCAAGAGATCGGTGGCACTCTTTACGAGCGCCGGTCGTTGCTCAATGAACGCCGCGACAATCTCTCGCGCGCTTGCCCCGCCCTCATTCGCCGCGAGCTTCCGGGCTACAGCATTCAGATCTTTCCGAATTTCGTTCCAATGTTGCTGCTTGTTCATGACGGCGCCATCCCGCCGCGAATCGATTTAGCAGGCTGTTGAAGAAGTATGCCACGGCTTGGCGGTGAAGTCGGCTTCATCGCCGCCACCCTGGAAGCAAATCTGTCCTTCGAGGGACCCATCCGCTTGAAGTTCAGCCCATCCGCCGCCGCAAGCTTCTTCCATTTCGTCGTTGCCGGACCAGGTGAACTCGACTGCATCGCCTTTGGCGGTGCCGTGGATGGCACCGGTGACGCACCCGAAGGCGAACTCGCCACCCGATTTGCCGAACAGGATGTAGGCTGGACCCATCATGTCGGGGAAGTCGGCGTCGTAGTCCGGCATCTCTACGATGCGCCATTTGCCCTGAATGCTCATGGCGGCGCCTCCAGGAGCTTGGGCAACCGGGTCAGATCATAGGCGGCCAGCCCGAGGATGAAGGCGGCCTTCGCCTTCTCGATGCCGCGGACCTTGAGCTGGTCGAGCCCGCCGATCGATTTTACCCACCCGAATATCTCTTCGATCCGCTTGCGGATGCACTGGCTGATCGCATAGCCGGGATGCCGAGTGGTGCGGCGATCGACGGCTGTTTTACGCGGGACACCGCGCCGACTGACCGTACCGTTGATGGCAATGTGTGGCGTGACGTTGCGCTCTTTGAGAGCTTCGACAAAGTCGAAGGCGTCGTAAGCCTTGTCTCCGCCAAGTGTGATGCGCCGACGTGAAGAACGCTCATCGACCCAGGCCAGGACAACCTCACGCTCGGCTGTCCCCGTGGCGTGCGTCACCTCGCCGCAAATGGCCAGGCCATTGCGGTTTTCCATGATCGCGTGACCCATGTAGCAAAGCCGGCTCTCCCGGCCGTCGCCCTTGCGATAGAGCCGTGCGTCCGGGTCGGTCGTGCTTTCATGCGTCTCGTTCGACCGCTTCTCGCCCCGGAAGTTCTGTTCGCCATTGCGCCCGCCATCGGGCGGATCGCCGCTCCCGTCCTTTGGCCGAAAGCTCTTCATCGACGCCCAGGCCTGGAGAAGTGTTCCATCCACCGAGAAGTGCTCATGCGACAGCAGCCGTTTGACCCGCGGCTCGCTCAACAAGGCTATGAGGAAGGCCTGGGCGATCTCAGTGTTCAGCAGGCGGTCGCGGTTCTTGGAAAAAACAGAGTGGTCCCATACCGCATCGTCCACCCCCAGTCCCACGAACCAGCGGAACAGAAGATCAAAATCCATACGCTCCATGAGCTGGCGCTCCGAGCGGATCGAGTAGAACAACTGCAACAGGCTGGCACGAAGCAGCCGTTCTGGCGCAATGGATGGCCGACCTTCCTTGGAATAGAGCTCCTCGAACTTCTTATCCAACTTCACGAGCGCGTTGTTGGTCAGATCGCGAACGCGGCGCAACGGGTGCACCTTTGGCACCCGTGCCTCAA
>DASTZX010000211.1:0-3704 GCA_035764045.1 Xanthobacteraceae bacterium
CTGCTGCCGGACGTGACGATGATCCGCGGCGGGGGCCATTTCCCGGGCGGCAGCATGCTGCACTGGGCGAAGGGCGCCGGCGGACGCGGCGTGCTGTGCTCCTCCGACATCGCGACGGTGACGACGGACCGCAAGTTCCTCACCTTCATGTGGAGCTATCCGAATTTCATCCCGCTCTCGGCCCGGCAGGTGCAGGGCATCGCGGGCGCGCTTGCGCCGTTCCGGTTCGACACCATCTATGGGCATTATTTCGATCGCGTCATTCCGAGCGGCGGCGAGGACGTGCTCAAACGCTCTGTGGCGCGCTACCTCAAGGCGATCGGCGCCTGAAAGGAGCAAGGCAATGACCAATACCGAGACGAAGACTGCGACGGCCGGGACGAAAGATCATCCGATCCGCATCGAGCCCAACCCGCATCGCGTGCGCGTGCGGCTGGGCGAGCGCACCATCGTCGACACGACGCGGGCGCTGACGCTGTTCGAAGCCTCCTATCCGGGCGTCCAGTACGTCCCGCGTGCCGATGCCGACATGTCGCTGTTGACGCGCACCGAGCGCAGCACGCATTGCCCCTACAAGGGAGATGCCGCCTATTACACCATCAGCGCCGACGGGCGCACCGCCGACAATGCGGTGTGGACCTACGAGCGGCCGTTCCCCGGCGTGGCGGAGATCGCCGAGTACCTGGCGTTCTATCCCAACAAGGTCGAGATCACCGAGGAGCGATAGGCTCTCTAGGGTTTTCGCGACAGCCGCCGCCGGTTCGCGCGCACGCGCTTGCCATAGACGCCGATCGTCCTGCGGGCGAGCGCCGGGCCGTGCCGGCCGGAGAACATCCAAAGCGCCGTCGCAAGCTGCACCTGCGCCAGGGCGTGAGCCTTCTCGCTCGTCATACGCCGCGCCTCCGCCCAATCGGGCTTGGCGCTGCGCGCGAAGCGCGCCAGCCGCATCGCCACCACCGCCTGCGAATCCATCGCCAGCTTTGCCGCATCACGCGCGATCGCGAACCACGGATTCATGATCTCACCTCTTTCCAGCGTCTCAACGCCGCAGGCGAGCGAAAGTTCGCTTTGCGCCGGACAGCGAGCGACCGGCCCAATCCGGGCTTGTCCTGGCAACGGACGCCTTTACTCTAGTGTCCCAAACTCCTTGATCGTGAGCACGAGGACACTGGCATGATGCGCAATTGGGCATTCCTGTTCGCCGCCGCCGCGGCATTGACGGCCGCCGCGGCGCCGAGCGCGCAGGCGCAGAGCTATCCGACGCGGCCGATCCACGTGGTGGCGCCCTACGCGCCCGGCGGGATCGCCGACATCGCGGCGCGGCTGATCGGACAGAAGCTGACCGAGGCATGGGGCCAGCAGGTCGTGGTCGAGAACCGACCGGGGGCCAACGGATTCATCGGCACGAGCGCCGTGGCGCGCGCGGCGCCCGACGGATACACGCTGCTGGTCGCGACCGTGGGCGACGTCGCCGTCAATCCGGTGCTGTTCAAGAACGTCCCCTATGACGTCGGGCGCGACCTGGCGCCGATCACCATGCTGAGCGATACGCCCACCGTGCTCGCCGCCAACGGCGCCGCGCCGTACAAGACCGTCGCCGACGTGCTCAAGGACGCCAAGGCGCGGCCAGGCGAGATTCCGATCGCCTCGCCGGGGATCGGCAGCATCAACCAGCTCGCCTTCGAATGGATGGGCATGGGAACGGGCACCCGATTCCTGCACGTGCCCTACAAGGGCGGCGCGCCTGCCGCGACCTCGCTCGCGGGCGGCGACGTGCCGCTCGGCGTGCTCGCGATCTCCTCGGTCAACCCGTTCCTGCAGAATGGGCGCATCAAGGTGCTCGCGGTCACGACAGCCAAACGCTCGAGCTTCGATCCGCAGTGGCCGACCCTGCAGGAAAGCGGCGTTCCCGACGTCGACCTTTCGAACTGGACGCTGCTGATGGCGCCCAAGGGCACGCCGCAGCCGATCATCGACAAGCTGCACGACGAGGTCGTTCGCATCCTCGGCATGGCGGACATCAAGCAGCGCTTCTCGGCGGGCGGCGCCGTGACGATCCCGACGAGCGCGGCCGAGATCGAGACGCGCATCAGGCACGACACCGCGGTCTTCAAGACGATCATCGACAAGGCGAACATCCACGTCGACTGACGCGTCGAACGGGGCGCGGCGCCGCGGCACGCCGCTTGCGCCCCGGCCGAAGACGATGCATCCAGGACCTTTGGTGCGAGGATCGTGATGGGTGACGCATATCCGGTGGTCAAGGTCGCGGCCGTCCAGGCCGCCTCGGTGTTTCTCGACCGCGAGGGCTCGACGGAGAAAGCCTGCCGCCTGATCGCCGAGGCCGGCGCGCAGGGCGCGCGGGTGATCGCCTTTCCGGAAGGGTTCATTCCGGCGCATCCGGTCTGGTACCACCATCACCCCGCGACCGGCGCGCTCGCCAACCGGCTCTCGGTCGAGCTGTTCAAGAACTCGGTCGAGATCCCCGGGCCGCAGGTCGATGCGCTCTGCGCCGCCGCACGGACCGTCAATGCCTATGTGGTGATCGGGGTGTGCGAGAAGATCCCCAACACCATGGGGACCATGTTCAACACCCAGCTCTATATCGGCCCGGACGGCAGCCTGATCCGCAAGCACCAGAAGATCATGCCGACGGTCGGCGAGCGGCTGGTCCATGCCGGCGGCCACGGCGACACGTTCGGGGCGTTTGCGAGCGAGTTCGGCCCGATGAGCGGCCTGATCTGCGGCGAGAACTCCAATCCGCTCGCCGTGTTCGCGCTCACCGCGGAAGGCACGCGCATCCACGTCATGAGCTGGCCGAATCATTTCCCGGTGAGCGGCGACCCGTTGAAGAACCGCGTCGCGATCGACAGCCAGGCCTTCGCGCAGATGAGCAAGGCGTTCGTGGTCTCGGCCTGCGGCACCGTCGACGATCGGATGATCGAGATGCTCGCGCCCACGCCGGAGGGCGAGAAATTCCTGCGCAACCCGGATTGCTGCGGCGGCAGCGTGATCGTCGCGCCCAACAGCCGCATCCTCGCCGGCCCGATGGGGCCCGAGGAAGGCATTCTCTATGCCGACTGCAATCTCGAGCTCGGCGTGCTGATGAAGCTGCGCCACGATTTCGCCGGGCACTACAACCGGCCGGACATTTTCCAGCTGCACGTGAACCGGACCGCGCCGCACATCTATGCGGTGCACGGTCCGGACGGACCGGAGTTTCTGCCCGGCGCGCAGCCGACCGCGCCGGCGCTGCAGGAGGCGCGGCCGAGCGCCCTGCTCGAAAAGCCTGACGAATCGTAGGGTGGGCAAAGGCGCGGAACGCGCCGTGCCCACGCGGGAGGCCACGGTGGGCACGCTTCGCTTTGCCCACCCTACGGGGGAAAGCTCGGGTCGATGGACATCTTCGACGCGGTCGAGTCCCGCATCAGCTGCCGCTGGTTTCTCGACAAGCCGGTGGATCCCAAGATCGTCCGCGACCTGATTGCAAAGGCCTCGCGCGCGGCCTCGGGCGGCAACCTGCAGCCCTGGCGCGTCTACGCGCTCACCGGCGCGCCGCTCGTCGAGCTCAAGCGGCGGGCCGCCGCGCGCATCGCCGGCCACGACCCGCGCCACGACCAGGCGGAGTATCCGATCTATCCCGATCCGATCTGGGAGCCGTACAAGTCGCGCCGCGCCGAGCACGGCTATCAGCTCTACGGCGC
>DASTZX010000212.1:0-21370 GCA_035764045.1 Xanthobacteraceae bacterium
CGTGATCCTGCTGACGGGCGCGGCGCAGGCCGCGCCGCTTCCGGACGTCAATGCGGTCGTGACCATGGCGGCTGATTTTTTCGGCTGCCGCGCCCTGAGCGATCTCACCCACATCATCACGCTCGACTGGGTCAAGAACGACAAGACCGCATCGGTCGCCTACGGCAACGAGCACTGTGCGCTGCTGCGCAAGGGCGAACACCTCAAGGTCGAGGCGGTGTCCGTCGTGCGCGGCGCGGTCTGCCTGCGCGAGGGGAGGTCCTCGGAGTGCTACTGGACCAACGCGCAGATGCTGAGAAATCCTTGATCACGGCCGCGCGCCGCCCGCGAGGGCGGCGATGCATGGGGAGTCGTCATTCCGGGGCGCGGGCCAACGGGTCCGGTCTCCGGCCGGCCCGATGACAGGCTCCGCCCGCGAACCCGGAATCCAACGTCGCGACGCGTATGAGCATGGATTCCGGGTTCGCCGCTGCGCGGCGCCCCGGAATGACGGGCTAGGAGGCGCGGTTGAGGAAGATCGGCAGCCCGCGCTTGTGGGCGTAGGTCGGGCGATAGCGCTCGGTGTCGTAGGTGCTGGCGACGTCGAGCTTGCGCGGCCCGAGCTTGGCGTCCGGGATCGGCACCATGTCGTAACGGCCGTCGACCAGCGCCGACATCAGGCCGCTCTCCCCCTCGAGCATCGCGTCATAGGCCATGTTGCCGAAGGTCAGCGCGACCAGCTTGTCCATGAAGTCGGGGTCGCCCGACCGCAGGTCGTAGGTGAGGTCGGAGACGATCGTCTCCTCGCCGGAGCGCCGCTTGATCTCGTCGGCGAGCGATTCCGCGACGCTCGCCTTCTTGCGGTGCCCATAGGCGTCGGGCTCGCCATATTCCTGCACCGTGTAGCCTTCCCACGCCGCGCCTTCGCTCAGCACCACGAGCGCGTAGTTGCTCGGATTGGCGCGCTTCTCCTCCATCAGGAGGCGGATCAGCTTGTCGAGATCGATCTTGTGCTCGGGGATCACGCAGCGGATGGCGGCGGCGTAGGCGGTGTAGAGCGCCGTGAACCCGGCATCGCGGCCGAAGATGCGGAACACGCCGATCCGCTCGTGCGAGCCCACCGTGGTGCGCTGCCGCTGGATCGCATCGGTCGCGCGGGTAATGGCGGTCGAGAAGCCGATGCAGTACTCCGTGTTGCGCACGTCATTGTCCATCGTCTTCGGGATGGCGAGCACCTTGACGCCGGCCGTGTTGAGCTTCGAGGCGTAGCTCAGCGTGTCGTCGCCGCCGATGGCGATGAGGTGCTCGATGCCGAGCGCGGAGAGGTTCGCCACCACCTGGCCGGTGAGGTCCCAGGTCTTGCTCTTGCCGGCGGTCGCGGCGGGAAATTCCTTGCCGGCGAGATGCTCGGGGACCTTCTGCATCCTCGACGGATTGGTGCGGCTCGAATGCAGGACTGTGCCGCCGCGCCGGTCGATGGTGCGGGTGTTCTCGCGATCGAGCGGAACGAGGTAGCGCGACCGCGACGCCGGATCCTCGAAGTTGAGATGAGTCAGCGCTTCCCAGCCGCGGCGCAGGCCGATCACCTCGACCGCGTCGTCATGCGCCCGATAGGCCACGGTCTTGATGACCGCGTTGAGGCCGGGAACGTCGCCGCCGCCGGTGAGAATGCCGATCCGTCTTTTCGCCATGCGACCCCCCTGCGGACAATGGCACGAGGTCACAGGTACAACGCCCGCGTCCGCACGCGGTTTCCTCACACGTTCCAACGCGCTGAATACGGCGAAAGCTGGATGCGGGTGCGGGCGCGGGACGCACCGCTCGTATTCGCAAACGGATGTTCTTCAGAAACCGTGCGAACTTCGGGTTCGCGGCACCGGGCTCAGCTCGGCTTGAGCACCTTGTAGAGCTGGAACCGCGCGCCGTCGTGCACGAGCTTGAGCCGGTCGGGCTCCGGATTGGCGGCCTCGTCCTCGGTGAACAGCACGTAGACGTAGTCGAAGCGGTTTTCCCAGTCGTGCCAGTAGACGCTGTGGTCGTCGACGTGCTTCTCGGCCGAGAGCGCGATCTGCGCCAGCGTCGGCGCCACGCCGTCCTCGGTGTCGACCTGATTGCGGTAGGCCGGCCGGACATGCATCACCTGCTTGCCCTCGACCGTGAATGCGGTCGTGACCAGCGCGGCGCGCTCGATCATGGCGAGGCAGGGCGCGTGCACCAGGCCGAGGTCGCGCACGTCGTCGCCAGCGCTCGGATCGGCGAAGACGACGAGCACCGTCGAGCCGCGCTTGATGCGCTTGACCGAATCCCGGAACTCCTGGTTGGCGCCCGACAGGTTGGCCCAGCTCGAATCGACCTCGATCACGCGGATCACCAGCAGCATCAAGAGCAGCGCCAGGAACCCGCGCCGCACCAGCCGATGCGACAGGTCGATGCTGAAGCAGGCGATGAGCAGGAACGCGAGCGCGACCGGCAGCCGCTGGTCCGCCATGTAGGTCGCGAACATCATGCGCGGCAGCGCCATGTAGGTCGCGCCGCCGACCGCCAGCAGCATGAAGCCGAGCGAGTGGAAGCGCAGCAGGCGCTGGCGCATGGCCCAGACGATGCCGACCGCGACGGCGCCGATCAGGAGGAAGGCCACCGTGTCGGAATAGACCTCGACGACGAATTTCAGCCCGTCGATCTTGCCGAGCGGCTCCCAGTAGTTCTGCGACGAGAGCTGCCAGGTCGGGCTGGCGAGGAGGAGCCAGAACACCGGCAGGAAGGGCAGTCCGGTGGCGACGAAATCGACGAGGCGTGGGCGGAGCGGCTGCGCGCGCAGCGCCCACAGCCGGCCGGACTCGATCGCCAGCAGCGCGACCCCGTAGACGCCGAGCGCGAACAGGTGACAGAAGAACAGCGCGCCGACGAAGAAGGTCGAGACCGCGAAGCGCCAAGGCCAGGCGCGTTCGCGCAGCGCGATCCACGCCGCCGTCGCCCACAGCGCGAGACCGATGCCGAACACGTAGTTCATCACGCCGGTGAGGAAGACGTAGTTGTAGAGCAGCGGCGTCGCGGCGAGCGGCAGCATCGACCAGCGGCCGAACAGGGCGCGGTTGACCGCGAGCGTTCCGCTCATGATCAGCGCGAAGGTCACCACCGTGAAGACCTGCCCGGCCTTGTAGATCCCCATGATGTGCGCCAGCGTCGGCACCACCAGGTCCATCATCAGGTTGGGCACGATCTGCCATTGGATCTCGTAGAAGCGCGCCAGGTCGGGATCGGAATCGAGCGAGGCCATCACGTGCATGCGCGCGAGATGGTTCACGTAGTCCTCGATCGGCGGCAGCTGCTGGGTGAGGATCGGGATCGAGACCAGCATCAGCAGTGCGACGAACAGCACCGCGATCTGCATCCCGCTGAAGCTGTCGGCGCGGCCGACAGAATTGGGATCGACGTTGGCGTCCGGCGCTGAAGGGGCGAACAACGCGGCGACTGCTTTGCGCACGCTTCCGCCACGGCCTCGCTCGAAGGTCGTCTCGATGGTCACGACACCAGCCCCTTGAACCGCACTCGACTCCCGGCCGGTTCTACTAGAGCTTTTGTGCGTCGCTGACAAATCAAATCGGCGACTAAGCAATTGAAATTTCTCGACTTAACAAACGTTCATGAAAGCCTGAACGCTCATTCAGTTTGACGAGTGTTATCGCGGCTCGCGAGCGTCTCGGCTCCTGCGTCCTCTCCCCCGCTTGCGGGGGAGAGACAGAGAGGGGGGGCCGCTTGCTCCGAGTTCGTGGCTTCCCCCTCGCCACCCTCCCCCGCAAGCGGGGGAGGGAGTCGGCGATTTGACCGCGCCGTAGGACGCGGGCTACGACAAGCCGCCACCGGGCCAAGCGCATGTCCCACAACACCTTCGGCCATCTTTTTCGCGTGACGACCTTCGGCGAGAGCCACGGGCCGGCGCTCGGCTGCGTCGTCGACGGCGCGCCGCCGCGCATCCCGCTCACCGAAGCCGACATCCAGCCCTATCTCGACCGGCGCCGGCCGGGCCAGTCGCGCTACACGACCCAGCGTCAGGAGCCGGATACGGTCCGGATCCTGTCCGGCGTGTTCGCCGACGAGGCGAGCGGGACCCAGGTGACGACCGGCACCCCGATCGCGCTTTTGATCGAGAACGTGGACCAGCGTTCGAAGGATTACTCCGAGATCAAGGACAAGTACCGGCCGGGCCACGCCGACTACACCTATGATGTGAAGTACGGGCTGCGCGATTACCGCGGCGGCGGGCGCCAGTCGGCGCGCGAGACGGCGGCGCGGGTCGCCGCCGGCGCGATCGCGCGCAAGATCGTGCCCGGACTGACCGTGCGCGCTGCGCTGATCCAGATGGGGGCGCACGCGATCGACCGCGCCCGCTGGGACTGGGACGAGGTCGGCCGCAATCCGTTCTTCTGTCCCGACGCCGAGAAGGCGAAGTTCTTCGCCCACTATCTCGACGGCGTGCGCAAGGCGGGCTCCTCGGTCGGCGCCGTCATCGAGGTGATCGCCGAAGGCGTGCCGCCCGGCCTCGGCGCGCCGGTCTACGGCAAGCTCGACGGCGATCTCGCCGCGGCGCTGATGGGGATCAATGCAGTGAAGGGCGTCGAGATCGGCGCCGGCTTCGCGGCGGCGGCGCTCTCCGGCGAGGAGAACGCCGACGAGATGCGCATGGGCAATGACGGCCGGCCGCGCTTCCTCTCCAACCATGCGGGCGGAATTCTCGGCGGCATCTCGACCGGCCAGCCGGTGGTCGCGCGCTTCGCCGTCAAGCCGACGTCCTCGATCCACACGCCGCGCAAAACGGTCGACCGCTACGGCAACGAGACCGAAATCTCGACCAAGGGCCGGCACGACCCCTGCGTCGGCATCCGCGCAGTGCCGATCGGCGAGGCCATGGTGGCGTGCGTGATCGCCGACCAGTTTCTGCGCCATCGCGCCCAGGTGGGCGAGGGGACTGCCTGGCCGTTCAAGAAGGGGTAGGGGGTACGCCCTACGCACTGTCGTCATCACCCGCGCAAGCGGGTGATCCAGTACTCACGACCGGCTACGGTGGTTACTGGATCGTCCGCTTGCGCGGACGATGACGGCATTGTGTGCGGCGGCGGTTGCCAGTCGCGTCACCACACCCCCGGCACCAACCTGTACCGCACGCGCTTCATGTAATCGCCGTAGCCGGCGAGGTTCTCGCGCAGCACGCGCTCCTCGAGCGGAATGCGCAGCATCAGCAGGATCACCCAGGCGGGCGCGAGCGCGAGCCCGTAGCCGGAGCCGAGCAGCATCGGGACGGCGAAGAACAAGAGGCTGCCGCCCGCATACATCGGATGCCGCACGAGGCTGTAGGGGCCGGTGGTGATGACGGTCTGCCCGCGCTCCTTCTGGATCTTCACCACCGGGGCCGCGAAGCTGTTTTCGCGAAACGTGCGATAGAACGCATACATCGCCACGAGGATCAGCAGCGCGCCCGCAACTTGCGTCCACGCCGGCAGGTGGGACCATTCAAAGCGCGCCGCATCGAGCGCCATGAAGACGAGCCACGCCGGCCACGCGATGAACAGGCACAGCAGCAGCACCTTGTCGCCGGCCGCCTGGCCGCGCTGGAGCGGCGAGGACATCCGTTCCGCCAGCAGCCCGGGGTCGTAGCGCGCGAGCCATACTCCGATCGCGATGCCGCTCGCCATCATCTCGATGATGAACACCCACGCCTGCGGCCATCGCCACGTCCCGGCGGCGCCGAGCAGCAAGGCCGCCATGAGGCCGTACACCACGAGCGTCTGGACGATGAGCTTGGCGATCATGGAGCGACTGACCATCCCTTCGCGGCGATTGTTTGTGCGGCAATGCACTTCGGTACCCCCTCAGGGGCGTCCCGCCCCGGAGGACCCGAACCGGTCGGCCGCGTGGCGCGTTGTTCGGGTTGTTGGCCCGGAGCCGCATGGCCCTGTCTGCCCGGCGGCCATGCGACCTTCAGGCGAGGAGCAGAACCCATGCGGATCGAGGCGCTCGCGATCGCGGCCGGGGCGTTGCTGTCGGTCGTTGTGGCTACGACCGCCCGGAATGATGCCGATGCCGCCGATCGCGGTCCATTGCTGACCGGCGCGGCTGCTTTCGGCGACTGGCGCGCCGATGCCCCCATGGTTCGGCGCAAGATCACGGTCGAGGATCTTCCGCAGCCCTTCGCCACGCGCTCCGCCGACAACGAGCCGCGCGTCGTGCGCCGTCCGGCCGCCGCGTCGCCGAAAGTACCGCCTGGCTTTCAGGTCGAGCTCTTCGCCTCGGGGCTCAAGGATCCGCGCTCATTGGTGACGGCGCCGAATGGCGACATCTTCGTCGCCGAGTCCAAAGCCGGGCGCATTCGCGTTCTTCGCGCTGCCGACGGCGACAGCAAACCGCGGCAGAACAGCGTGTTCGCGTCGAACCTGGACGAGCCCTTCGGCATCGCCTTCTACCCGCCCGGACCGGACCCGCAGTGGGTCTATGTGGGCAACACCGGCTCCGTCCTCCGCTTTCCGTATCGGGCCGGCGATCTCAAGGCGCGCGCAAGGCCCGAGGTGGTCGTGCCCAGACTTCCGGGCGCCGGGACCAGCGAGGTCCAGCGCGGACATTCCACGCGGGATATCGTGTTCTCGAAGGACGGCCGCCGGATGTTCGTTTCGGTCGGCTCGGCGAGCAACGTCGGCGAAGGAATGAAGAAGCGCAGCGCGGAATTCGTTGCCCGCTGGGACGCCGAGCATGGCCGCGGTGCCGCCTGGGACAATGACACCGACCGGGCCGCGGTGCTGGTGTTCGATCCGGACGGAAAAAACCGCCGGATCTTCGCCAGCGGCCTGCGCAACTGCGTCGGTTTGGGCATCCATCCTCAGACGGGAGAGCTCTGGTGCTCGGTCAACGAGCGGGATGGGCGGGGCGATAATCTCGTGCCCGATTATGTCACGCGGGTCCCCGAGGGTGCCTTCTTCGGCTGGCCCTGGTACTACCTGGGCGCTCATCAGGATCCGGATCATCCCGGCGAGCGCCCCGATCTCAAGGACAAGATCACGGTGCCGGACGTCCTGGTTCAGGCGCACTCGGCCTCGATGCGGATTGCCTTCTACGACGGCACGCAGTTTCCCGCGGAGTATCGTCACGATGCGTTCGTGGCCCAGCACGGCTCGTGGAATCGGGCGAAGCGGACCGGCTACAAGATCGTTCGCGTGCACGCGACGGACGGCGTGCCGAGCGGCGAGTACGAGGATTTCATGACCGGATTCGTGGTCAACGATTCCTCCGTCTGGGGCCGCCCGGTCGGCGTGACGGTGGCACGCGACGGCGCTCTCCTCGTGAGCGAAGACGGCAGCGGCACGATCTGGCGAGTCACCTATCGCGGTGACTAAACGCTATCGTGCTCCATCCCGTGGGGTGTCATCACCCGCATCATGGGCGTCATCACCCGCGCAAGCGGGTGATCCAGTACGCCGTGTCGCCTCAATCTGCGATCGCGCTGCCCGGGAGTACTGGATCTCCGCTTGCGCGGACGAAGACGGAATACAATGTTGGACGCTGAACCTTTTTACCCCAGCTCTGCGGCGCGCTTGAGGCTGGCGATCATGGAGATGCGCTGAAGATAGTCGCGCGTGCGCCCGGGATCGGCCGCGATCCCGCGCAGCTCGTCGCGGAAGCGCGCCTGCTCGGCCGGGTCGGCCGCCTCGAGATTGCGCTTGTTCTGGATCGTGTGCTTCTGCACGTATTCCAGCGTGACCAGCCGGCGCTGCCGGTCGTAGCGGTCGAGCTCGGCCGCGTCCGCCTCGCCGCGCCAGACGCGCGCGAGCCGGCCGGTCAGGTTGATCGCGTCATGGATCCCGCCGTTCATGCCCATGCCGCCGAGCGGATTGTTGATGTGGGCGGCGTCGCCGGCGAGGAAGACGCGGCCGACGCGAAACGTCTCCGCCACCCGCTGATGCACGCGATAGAGCGTCACGTGCACGAGATCGGCCGCGGTCGCGCCCGGCTGCACCGTCGCGAGCGTCGCGCGGGCGAACTCGCGGCTGGTCGCAGTCTCGTCCGAGACCTCGGGCGCGATCGGAAACATCATGCGCCACATCCCGGGGATCTGCAGGTAGAAGTGCCATTGCACCGGATCGGCGACGTAGCTCACCGCGTCGAGCCCGGGCACCAGCGCATGGAAATCGAACGCGGTGCCGATCACCAGGAAGCGCTCGGGCCAGGTGAATCCCTCGAACGCGATGTCGAGCGCCTTGCGCACGTCCGAGCGCGCGCCATCGGCGCCGATCAGCCAGCGCCCGCGCTGCTGCTCCGTCGTGCCGTCCGCGCGGGCGAGCGTGACCGTGACGCCCTCGTCGTCCTGCGCCACGCCGCACACCCGGCGGTCGAACGCGATGCGGTAGTGCGGGTCGGCGCGCAGCGCCGCGTCGATGATGCGGGTGAGGTTGTGCTGCTCGCTTTGCAGCCGGTAGGGATGACGCGTCAGGTCGGCGATGGCGGAAAAATCGAAGGCCGCAATCACGCCCTCGCGCGTGCGGTACTGGACGCGCGGCGCGACGAGCCCGGTCTCGACCAGCGCGTCGGCGAGCGCGAGCTCGTCGAGCATGTCGAGCGTGGAGGGATGGAAGGTCGAGGCGCGCGACTCCTGGCTCAACGCCGCCGCGCCTTCGAACACCGTGACCGGAATCCCCTGGCGCACCAGCGCCGCCGCCGCAACCAGACCGACCGGCCCGGCGCCGGCAACGAACACCCGATTCTGCGTGATCATGGCGGCATCTAAAGCGAAGACGCACGCGCCAACAACGGTTAATCTGCCGCCTGCGACAGATTGGTTCTGCAGAAGCGTCGTGACCCAGGGAGGGCAGTCGTGATGAAGGTAATTGGCGCAAGCCTCGGTGCATGCGTTGCGGCTTTGGGCGCGGTGTTCGCCCTTCTCGCCGCCGCGCCGGCGGCGGCCCAGACCGACTATCCGCAGCAGACCGTCCGAATCCTGGTCGGCTTCACGCCCGGCGTCTCCCCCGACATCGTGGCGCGCCTGCTCGCGGAAAAATTCTCCGCCGCGTGGGGCCGCCCGGTGGTGGTCGAGAACGTGACCGGCGCCGGCGGCAACCTGGCCTGCGACCGCGTCGCCCATGCGGTGCCGGACGGCCATACGCTGGTGATGTGCGGCAACGGCTCGCTCACCATCGCGCCGAGCCTGTACGAGAAGCTCGGCTACGACCCGGTCAAGGACTTCGTGCCGATCACCCGGGTGTACGTCGCCGCGAACATCCTGACGCTGCCGCCCGTCATTCCGGCGAAGACGCTGGCCGAACTGGTGGCGCTGGCGCGCGCCGAGCCCGGCAAGCTCACCTATGCGCATGGCGGCGTCGGCACGTCGCAGCATCTCGCGGGCGAGCTGTTCAAGTCGATGGCGCACATCGACATCCGCGCGGTCGGCTACCGCGGGACCACCGCCGTCCTGCCCGACCTGCTCGCCGCGCGGGTCACCATGTCGTTCGCCAACATCGCCAACGCGCTGCCGCTGATGCGGGACGGCAAGCTGCGCGGGCTTGCCGTGAGCTCGATCAAGCGCTCGGGTGCGGCGCCCGACCTGCCGACGATGGCGGAGCAGGGCTTTCCGGGCTTCGAGTCGGTGCCGTGGTTCGGCCTGATGGCGCCGGCCGGCACGCCGGCCGCGGTCACCGACAAGATCTATCGCGAGACCATCAAGGTGCTCGCCGAGCCGGAGACGCGCAAGAAGCTGCAGGACCTCGGCATCGATCCGATCGGCGGAACCCCGGCCGACTTCGTCGAGGCGATCCGCAGCGAGACGCCGCGCTGGGCGAAGCTGATCAAGGAAGCCGGCATCAGGATGAACGAGTAGGGCGATTCCCTCCCCCGCTTGCGGGGGAGGGCCAGGGAGGGGGCAGGTCCGCGAACGCCTGCGCAAGTGGTGCCCCCTCTCCAACTCTCCCCCGCAAGCGGGGGAGAGGGCGCGCATTCCTCCGGGTCGCCCCTTTCCGAAGGCTCTAGCCATCTCACGGGCGCGCCGATACAAAGCGCTCGCACGTGGAGAGCCTGCGGCGCCGCAGGAATAGAGAATGACGCCCGAAACCCATCAGCTCGTCGAATCGGTCGTCGCCGCCTTTGCGCGCGGCGAGATCGTGGTGGTCGCCGACGACGACGACCGCGAGAACGAGGGCGATCTGTTCGTCGCCGCCTCCGCCTGCACGCCGGAGAAGATGGCCTTCATCATCCGCCACACCTCCGGCATCGTCTGCGCGCCGCTGGCGCCCGACCAGGCCAAGCGCCTGCACCTCGACCCCATGGTGGCGCTCAACGACGCGCCGCTCGGCACCGCCTTCACGGTCTCGGTCGACGTCAAGCACGGGCTCACCACCGGCATCTCCGCCGAGGAGCGCACCAACACGGTGCGCGCGCTCGCCAACGGCAACAGCGGCGCCGCCGATTTCGTCCGCCCCGGCCACGTGTTTCCGCTCGTCGCCCGACACGGCGGCGTGCTGATGCGCTCGGGGCATACGGAAGCCTGCGTCGACCTCTGCCGGCTCGCCGGCCTGGCGACGGTCGGGGTGCTGGCCGAGCTCATGAACGACGACGGCACGGTGATGCGCGGGGCGGACGTCGCCGCGTTCGCGGCGCGTCATAACCTCAAGCGGCTCACCATCGCCGACCTCATCGCCTATCGCCAGGCGCGCGAGAAGCTGGTCGACCGCATCGCCGAGTTCTCGGTCAAGACCGAGATCGGGCCGCTGCAGGGCTATGCCTACATGACCCATTTCGACCAGGTGCATCACGTGGCGGTGGTGCACGGGCGCATCGGCGACGGCCGCGACGTGCCGACCCGGCTGCATCGCGCCAACCTGATCCGCGACATCTTTGGCGGCGGCAACAGCATTCAGAAGGTGCTGCGCCGCTTCAAGCGCGAGGGTCGCGGCGTGATGGTGCTGTTGCGCGACGGCTCGGTCGGCGTGCCGGTGTCGGCGATCCCGAAGAACGGCGAGCCGGCCTCGGAGGCCGAGCGCCAGCGCCAGTGGCGCGAGATCGGGCTCGGCGCGCAGATATTGAAAGACCTCGGCATCTCGTCGATCCGCCTGCTCACCTCGGCCGAGCACCGTTATGTCGGCCTCGCCGGCTTCGGCATCGAGATCGTGGCGACCGAGCCGATCGGGGATTAGCGACCCGGTCCTCGGGGCGTAGCCGAGCGGACCGGCACCATTGAAAGCTCCTCCGCCATATCCGAACAAAGCGATATGCTCGAGCGAAGCTCTTAAAAGCTTCTGACTCGTTGCGAACTTCGCGAGACCGATTGCCTCCGGCCACCTGTCTCTTTTGTTTTGGTGGGGTACGTGATCGGCAGGATCGTATGCATGTAGTCGGCCAGCGCATCACAGAACGTAACGGCGTAAGGAGGAAGTCGGCGGCGCCTGTCCCATTGAATGGCGACTCGTTCTCGAACCGGTTTGCGGCCATGGGTTACACGGGCGACCCGCACGTCATATCGGTCCGTTCGTTGAAGGGACGGGATGATCGCCACGCCATGGCCGATCTCGGCCAGAGCGAGCAATGTGTGCGGTGCGCGACTTTCCAGCATGACGTTGGGCCGGACGTCCGCAAGGCGGCAAGCGGCGTCGAACAGCCTCCGGACCGAATAGCCGGGGTCGAGCAGTAGCAATGGATACGCCGCAAGTCCGCGCACATCTATCACGCCCGCCTGACCCAGATTGAGGGACGGGGCAGCGACGGCCAAGGCATCAGCCGGTGGCAGGAGGCGGCTCTCGAAGCTGGGATCGGCTCGATAAAGTCTGATGCCCACATGAACCTCACCGCGTTCGAGCATGGTTGTCTGGGCGGGACCGAGGGCTTCGGTGAGGTGCACGTGCACGTTCGGAAAGCGTTCGGCGTATCGAGGTAGAAACCGCGACAGCACGCTCTCGATCGTGTGCGGCGGCGCGGCGACCTTCAGCACTCCCCGGTCGCCGCCCCGCAGGACTTCCGCGCGTTCGCGGACGGCCTCGAGATCGGTCAATACGCGGCGGCAGTCCGCGAGGAGCTGCTCGCCTTCTCCGGTCAGGACGAGGCCGCGCCCCACGTGGTCGAACAGCGTCAGGCCCAACTCTTGCTGAAGGTCGCCGATTTGGCGCGACAGTGCCGGCTGTCCAATGCGAAGGCGCACCGCGGCCTTCGATACGCTGCCCAATTCAGCGACGGCAACGAAGGTTTTGAGGCGCCTCGTGTCCACCGTCCAATCCTATGCCCCGTCGGCATGGAATGCCAGAACAATTATGCATTGGACAGGAGTCGGTCGCGAGCGCAAGGTTTGCCGGTGAACTGACGAGATCGGCTCGTGCCTTTGAATTCGGCCGAGCCACGCGCACGCAGATCCCCGTTTACCGCTTCATTCCGTGACGTCTTTGCGATGGCCGCCAAAGGGAGGATCATCATGGCGAACGGCAAAAGCAGCACGACCTTCGCGACCAGCCCGAGCGATCCGGGTCGACCCGGTCTCTCCCGTCGCACGATGCTCGGCCTGGCCGGGGCTTTCGGCGCCGCAGCGCCTGTCGCAATGGCCGGCATGGCGCGCGCATGGACCGCAATGAAGAGCGGACCGCTGGCCGAAGAGTTTCCGGTTTGCCGCGCCGCCATGACCGGGGAACGGCTGCCGGGTGCGCCGCGTCGGCTCACGCTGGCGTGGAACGCGAGCTCGGTCTGCACGGTGGCGGCACCGGTCGCAAAGGAACGGGGCATCTTTGCGAAGCAGGGCCTCGACGTCGATTTCATAAATTTCGGCGGCTCGACGGAACAACTGCTCGAAGCAATCGCCACCGGCAAGGCGGACGCGGGCATCGGAATGGCACTGCGGTGGATCAAGCCGTTGGAGCAGGGATTCGATGTTCGCATCACCGCCGGCGTGCACGGCGGCTGCATTCGGCTTCTCGGCTCCAAGGCTGCCGACATCACCAGCCTCGAATCCCTTCGCGGCAAGACCATCGCCATCAGCGATCAGGCAAGCCCAGCCAAGAATTTCTGCTCCATCGTGTTTGCGAAGAACGGCATCGATCCGGTCAAGGACGTCGAGTGGCGACAATACCCGGGCGAGCTGCTCGCGCTCGCGGTCGAGAAGGGCGAGGCGGAGGCGCTGACCGACAACGACCCGCGCACCTATCTCTGGCGCAAGAGCGGAAAGTTCAACGAGGTCGTCACCAACCTGTCCGGCGAGTTCGCCGACCGTGTCTGCTGCGTGCTCGCCATCCGCGGAAGTCTCATCCGTGCAGAGCCGGACGCCGCAAGGGCGATGACGCGATCCGTGCTCGAGGCCGGCGACCTGGTCGCCCATCATCCGGCCGAGGCTGCCGCGGTATTCGCGGCCTACGGCGGCAAGGGTCCGTTGGACGATCTCGCCGCCATGCTTGCAAGCCACACCCACCACAATCATCCGGTCGCGGCGGGGCTCAAGCGGCAGATCATGCTGTACGCGAACGAGCTCAAACAGGTGAATGTACTCAAGCACAGCACGGATCCGGTGAAGTTTGCCGATCGGGTCTACGTCGATGTCCTGAGCTGAGCGGGCGACCGCCGTGGCGATCGACTCCGCAATGACTCACGTGCCTCCTCGATCGATGACGGCTGTCGGCATCCGCCAGGATTCGACGCGCCGGTCATGGATCCTTGCTCTCCCGGCGGCCGCATGGATCGGGATCGCGCTGCTCTCAGGCCTCTGGCCCGACCAGCCGGAAACCGAGTGGGACTACACCAGCGATCTTGCCGCTGCGTTCGGCGCCGTCGGGGCCGTGCTCGCACTCGCCGCACTCGCCGAGCACTGGCTCGCCTGCTTGCCTCGCCTGCGCCGCATCGCACCCTGGCTGATTGCGCTCGCGCTGATGCTCGGCGGCTGGGAGACGATCACGGCGAAGCTGGGCCTCCTGCCGATGCCGTTCTTTCCGCCACCGCAGGCCTTGTTGGAGGTCGCGGTCGACGATCGGATCCGCCTCGCCGAAGGCGTTCTCGCTTCGCTACGCCTCCTGGCGGCCGGATATTTTCTCGGCGCCGCGTTCGGATTCGTGCTCGGCGTGGCCATGGGCTGGTCGCGTGCCGTCGGCTACTGGATCCATCCGATCCTGCGGCTGGTCGGCCCGCTCCCGGCGACGGCATGGCTTCCGCTCGCGTTCTTCGTTTTCCCGTCGAGCTACAGCGCGAGCACTTTTCTGATCGCCCTGGCCACCGGATTTCCCGTCACCGTCCTCACCTGGTCGGGTGTCGCCAGCGTGAGCAAGGCCTATTACGACGTTGCGCGCACCCTCGGCGCCGATCGAAGCTTCCTCATTCTGAAGGTGACCGTTCCGGCGGCGATGCCGCACGTCTTCGTCGGGCTCTTCATGGGCCTCGGCAACTCGTTCGCCGTCCTCGTCGTCGCCGAGATGTTGGGCGTGAAGGCCGGGCTCGGCTGGTATCTTCAATGGGCGCAGGGATGGGCCGCCTACGCCAACATGTACACCGCCCTGCTGATCATGGCGCTCATCTTCTCCGGCTTGATCACGCTGCTCTTTCGCCTGCGCGACCGGCTTCTGGCCTGGCAGAAGGGGCTGGTCCGGTGGTAGCCGGCACCGCAGCAAACGAGGCCGCGCTTCGGGCCGACATTCCATCGGCGAGGGGAGCCGCTGTCTCGATTCACGACGTGAGCCATTGTTTCGAGTTGGAAGGACGTCCGCTGCCGGTGCTGGACCGAATCGGCCTGCGTCTGGACCCTGGAGAGTTCGTCGCCATCCTCGGCCCAAGCGGCTGCGGAAAGTCGACCTTGTTGCGACTGGTGGCAGGCCTGGACTTCCCCGCGACCGGCAAGCTCTCCATGAACGGCCAGGCGATCGACGGCCCCGACGCGTCGCGCATCATCGTTTTTCAGGACCCGACGCTTTATCCGTGGCGCACGGTGTGGAGCAACGTCGCGCTCGGGCTGGAAGCGCGTGGACTGCTTCGTAGCCATCGCGAACGCATCAGCGACGTATTGCGCCTGGTCGGCCTGGACGGATTCGCCACGGCTTATCCCCGCCAGCTTTCGGGTGGAATGTCGCAACGCGCCGCGCTTGCGCGGGCGCTGGTGAACGATCCGAAGCTTCTCATTCTCGACGAGCCGCTGGGTCAGCTCGACTCCTTGACGCGCATCGCCATGCAGGAAGAGCTCGTGTCGCTATGGCAGCGCGCGGGCTTCACCGCGCTTCTGGTCACGCACGACGTGGAAGAGGCCGTATTTCTCGCCAGCCGGGTGATCGTGCTGAGCGAACGTCCTGCCCGGATCACGGCCGAGGTCGTGAATGCCCGGCCATATCCCCGTCATCGCGGCGATCCGCATCTGGCGGAGCTTCGGCGCGACATCCTTGGCCATCTCGGCCTTGCCGCATCCTGGTGAATCCGAGGGCCTCATGCTCTTCCCGTCTGACCTCGAGATGAGCCGAACGAGCCGCCTGTTCGCGGATGGAGAAGCTTACGAGCGGCTCATGGGCCGTTGGAGTCGCGTGGCGGGCGAAATTTTCCTGGAATGGCTCGACATTCCGGCCAATTGTCGGTGGCTCGACGTGGGCTGCGGCAACGGCGCTTTCACCGAGGCTCTTATCGAGCGCTGTGCCCCTGTCGAAATTGTCGGCCTCGATCCGTCGGAGGGCCAACTGGCCTTTGCCCGAACGCGCCCTGGAGCAAGGTCGGCCAAATTCCGGATCGGCGATGCGCACGAACTCCCGTTCGGCGAGGAGCGTTTCGATATTGCGATCATGGCTCTCGTCGTCACGTACCTTTCCGAGCCCGGCAAGGCGGTTTCGGAAATGGCCCGCGTGGTCCGGCCGGGCGGCTGGGTCGCCACGTACACCTGGGATATTCCGGGCGCCGGAACACCCGTCCATCCGATCTACGTCGCGATGGAATCGCTGGGCATGGCCGCTCCACGTCCTCCCGCGGCCGCCGCCTCGCGCTGCGATGCTCTGCGGGCGCTGTGGGAGGATGCGGGCCTCGAGTTGATCGAAACCCGAGTCATCCGTATTCCGGTCGTGTACTCCGACTTCGATGATTTCTGGGACGCAAACAGTGCGCCAGCAGGGGCGTCGGGCAAAGCGATCCACGACCTGTCGCCAGCCGCCCGGGAGCGGCTTCGCGCCCGCGTCCGCGAGCAATTGCCGCTCGGCTCCGACGGACGGATTGCGTACGAGTCATTTGCGAATGCCGTCAAGGGTCGGGTCCGTATGTGAAGCGTTCGAGATCGTGGCGACCGAGCCGATCCGGGATTAGCGACCCGGTCCTCGGGGCGTAGCCGAGCGGACCGGCACCACTGCAGGCTCCTCCGCCATATCCGAAGAAAGCGATATGCTCGAGCTAAGCTCTCAAAAGCTTCTGCGCGCCTTCAACAGCCTTGGCGGTCATCCTGTGCGCGTCTCGGGTGCGATTGAATTACTGAGAGCCAACCGGCGCGCCCGGGGATAAAAATGATCGTGGGCACATTTCTCGAGGGAAGTTTTTTCTCCCTCAGCTTTGGCGAGGTATTCTCGCGCTGTCGTGCGCGGTGACCGAATCGGTTATTTCTGCGCTCGCGCGCTCAATCGACGGGTGCGATGGCTGACCGCACCAGGCATCGGTTTATCCATCCGAAGATAGAAGCGACGCGGGATGGGGACTCGCAAGGTTGTGCGTCTTGGCGTCGCCCGGGGTGATGCCGAAGATTTCTGCGATGGGGTCAAGAAAGAGATCTGGGTTCGTCGACGCAGCGAAACGGACTGCGCTGTGCCGAGCCCGTTGACGCAGACCTCACGTCGACATCATTGCGATCGACCATCAGCAGGTTCGGCCTGGTCCGGGCCGCGCGTTGAGGTCTGGCGACGCTTTCAGACGCGAGCGGCCGGTTGGGAATGTCCGTAACGGCGCCGGCGATGGCACGACGCGCGTCCTGCCTTCGCTGATCTTCGATCGCCCAAGGCGGTCACCTGCAGTGAGCTTCGCACGGCTAGGACATGGTCGTGCCGCCTGATCCATTGAGGGAAATGATAATCGGCGTACTCAACCGAAAGGGCGGCGTTGGCAAGACTACCGTCGCCATCAATGTCGCAGCGATGCTTGCCGTCGCCGGCGCGCGCGTGCTGCTGGTCGACGCTGACCCGCAAGGGAGCGCCTTGTCGTGGTCGAGCATGCGAGAGCGAGACCCGCTGTTCGCGGTGGTGGGCATGGCCAGGCCAACCCTCCATCGGGAGCTTCCTGCGATAGCGACGAAGTATGATGTTGTGATGATCGACGGCGCGCCTGGCGCGAATGACCTCGGGCGCGCGGCGATCCTGGCCAGTGACTTGGTATTGGTTCCGGTGCAACCGTCACCCTATGACATTTGGGCCGCCGCCGAGACGGTCAAATCCATCCGGGAAGCCCGCCAGTTCAAGAAAAATCTCAAGGGCGCATTCATCATCAATCGTAAGATTGCAAACACGGTCATCGGCTGCGAGGCGACGACTGCATTGGCGCAATTTGCGGACTTTCCGGTCCTCGCGACGGCCCTCAACCAACGCGTCATTTATGCGGAGAGCGCCGCGCAGGGACTCGCTGTGATTGAGGCAGCGCCGAACAGCGAGGCGGCTCGCGAGATGGGCACCCTCGCGAAGCAGATCCTCATAGAGAAGGAGGGAAGGTCCGCGTGAGCAGGAAGACGGTCGCGCTCAAAATGCCGATGCAGGACAGGGGCGCCGTCCCGTTGCAAGCTCTCCCCTCTGTTGAAGAGATCGGCGCTGCTTCGCAGCGTGTGGAGTCTGAGCCCCAATATTCACCTAGCTCGGAACTCGACCAATGGGTGCGATACGGGCGAGCGGACGATCGGGGGCCGGCCACGTTCAGCATACCACCGGATCGCGCAGGAGGGTGTGATCCCGAAATAGCCTGCCCGGGACTTGATCTGGATCCGAAGCCGCCTTTCGAAAAAGGTCACGCGCAAACCAATGCGCGTGATCCCGAAAAGTGGGAACCGGCCTTTGGAAAGGATCACGCGCAAACCAATGAGTCAGATCGGGATGGCGAGTTGGAAAAAGGGCCTCTCGCACTGGTCGCCGCAATCGACAATGCCTGCAGACTGCACGCGAAGACCAGCGCAGTGAAGCGGCGCAGTCGCCGCGCAGCGCGAGCGAATGATTCGCCGAGCAACCCCGCATGGATGGCCGACGTCGGGGACCGGCAACATGCGATGGTGACGGATCGCCGGGCGCCGGAAAAGGCCGCGCCGCCCGACGAGATCGATCCCGCCACGGTCGATGTCGAGCAATTTTCCAAGAATTTGGTGCGCCTCATTGAGCAGGGTGCCAAGGCGATGGCCGCGTGCCTTACGCTTCGCGCGGAAGGCCGGCTCGACGGCGAGACGGTCGGGCGCGGGGTCGCGGGCGCCGTCAAGACGTTCGGCCACGTTGCAGGATACTGGTTCGCCCATCCGCATCGGGCGATCGAGGCGCAAGTGAAGCTTGGCAAGGCCTATGTCGACCTGTTGGCCGCGGCTGCCGGACGCATGTTGGGCGAACCAGCGAGGCCGGTTGCGAAGTCCGACCCGAAGGATCGACGGTTTGCGGATCCGGAATGGTCGTCGAACCCGTTCTTCGATGTCTTGAAACAGGGCTATTTGCTTACTTCGAACTGGGCCAATTGCCTTGTCGACGAGACCAAGGGGATCGACGCGCACACGCGACGAAAGGCCGAGTTCTATGTGCGTCAGCTTGCCGACGCGCTTTCGCCGGCGAACTTCGTGCCCACCAATCCGGAGCTACTGCGCGAGACGCTATCTTCGAATGGCGGGAATCTGGTGCGCGGCATGCGCATGCTGGCCGGGGACATTGAGGCGGGTCGCGGGCGCCTCAAGATCCGTCAGTCGGATTCAGCGATGTTCGAGGTCGGCCGCAACCTCGCGATCACTCCGGGCAAGGTGATCTATCAGAATGAGCTGATGCAGCTCATTCAATACATCCCGACCACCTGCACGGTGCTGAAGCGGCCGATCCTCATCGTTCCGCCCTGGATCAACAAGTACTACATCCTCGACCTCACCCCGGAGAAGTCATTCGTCAAATGGTGTGTCGACCAAGGGCTGACCGTTTTCGTCATCTCATGGGTCAATCCGGATGCGAAGCTCGCCGGCAAAGGATTCGATGACTACATGCGCGAGGGCCCGCTCGAAGCCCTCAAGGTCATCGCCCAGGTGACCGGCGAGGAGAAGGTTCATATCTTCGGATACTGCATCGGCGGCACGTTGCTTGCGGCCATGCTGGCGCATATGGCGGCGAAGGGCGACGCGCGAGCGCACTCGGGGACGTTGTGCACAGCCCAGGTCGAGTTTACCCATGCGGGCGACGTCAAGGTATTCATCGACGAAGAACAGATCGAGGCGATCGAACGCGAAACGTCACAGACAGGTTTTCTCGACGGTCACAAGATGGCAATGGCCTTCAACCTGCTGCGGTCGAATGACCTGATTTGGCCCTATGTGATCAACAATTACCTGAAGGGCAGGTCACCCAGGCGCTTCGATCTGTTGCACTGGAATTCGGACGGGACCCGCATGCCGGTCGCGTGCCTTTCGTTCTATCTGCGAAACTGCTACCTCGAGAACAAGCTTGCCAACGGCGAGATGGTGCTTGCCGGCGAGACTATCGATCTCGGCAACGTCACCGTTCCGGTATACTGCCTGGCAACACGCGAGGATCACATCGCGCCCGCGAAGTCGGTGTTTCTCGGCTCGAAGCTTTTCGGCGGTCCGGTCAAGTTCGTCGTCGCCGGTTCCGGTCATATCGCTGGCGTGGTCAACCCGCCGTATGAGCTCAAATACAGCCACTGGATCGATGGCCCGGTGGTTAGCAACGTCGAGACGTGGCTCGCCAAGGCTGAGGAACGTCCGGGCTCGTGGTGGCCGCACTGGCTGCAATGGATCCGAGACCAGGACCCGACCATGGTTCCAGCACGAACTCCGGGCGGCGGCAAACTCGAGCCGCTCGAAGATGCGCCAGGAAGCTATGTGAAGGTCAGGGACTAGTTTTCGGCGAACCCAGCAACAGTCATGTCTGACCGTGACGTGGGCGTGCGGAGCGCCGAGCTGAAGAGCAGACCATGGAAATCGTAACGCTATACGAGAGAGAAAAGCCGAAGCAGTCATTGCTGACGCCCGAGCTGGAACAACTCTACGGGGGCGGTCTCTCCTTCAGGTCGCCTGGCGATCGGCCGTATGTGATCGGCAACTTCGTCCAGACGATGGACGGCATCGTGTCCTTCGGCATACCCGGGCGGTCAGGCGGCGAACCCATCAGCGGCGAAAGCGCCGACGACCGGTTCGTGATGGGACTCCTGCGTAGCAGCGCTGACGCCGTCCTTATCGGCTCCGGCACGCTGCATGGCGATCCAGGACATGTGCGTATTCCCGAATTCATCTATCCCGATGCCGAGGAGCTCTACGCCGCTCTTCGAAAAAAGCTCGGCAAGCCAGCGCTGCCGCTCAACGTTATCCTGACTGCGAGCGGCAGAGTGGACCTGCGCGAGCCGACGTTCCATACGAAGAATCTACGCACCGCGATCATCACGACCGAGGAGGGGGCGTCCCGGATTCTTTCCGAGCATGGCGATGTATCTCCCATTGCCATTCGATCAACGGGAGAGACAGGTCTGACGACCCCGCGAGCGGTACTCTCACTTCTCAAACAACAGTTCGGCGTAGAGCTGCTCTTGCATGAAGGCGGACCGACCGTATTTGGCGAGTTCATTGCGGCTGAGCAGGTCGACGAGCTTTTCTTGACAGTGGCGCCCCAGATTGCGGGGCGCGGGAATGGAAGTCATCGACTCAGTATGGCGGGAGGAACCACGTTCCTGCCCGAAACGGCGCCATGGTTCTCGCTGGTGAGCGTCAAGCGCGGTTCAGGTCATCTACTTCTTCGGTATGCATCCGATACCTGAACGGCAGCCTCAGCTTTTCGGGTTGGATCAGGCCCGTTGCGGGTCCGCATGTGAAGCTTTCGAGATCGTGGCGACCGAGCCGATCGGGGATTGAGCGACTCTGAATCGGTCATTTCCCGAGCAAGCGGGCAATCCAGCATTCACCACCGGCGGCGGTGTTGCTGGATCGTCCGCTGGAGCCTGCACTCGGACGGCGCGAAGCGCCGATCCGGGTGCGGACGATGACCGCGGAGGATGACGGCGGGCCTAAGCCGGCCGCGCCGCGGGCGGCGGCATCCTTTGCACTCCGCGGCAGGCGATCGCCGTCATCACCAACGATATTCCCCACATCAGCAGGTTGATGCCGAACAGGAGCCCGAGCGTCCATTCTGCGGTGCCGGGCCAACCCGACAGGATGATCGCGGCGAGCAGGAGGTTGACGACGCCGCCGAACACCATCCAGCCCCACGACGGGAGCACA
>DASTZX010000213.1:0-17004 GCA_035764045.1 Xanthobacteraceae bacterium
CTGATCGCGGTCGACGTGCAGAATGATTTCTGCCCGGGCGGCCGGCTCGCCGTGCCGCGCGGCGACGAGGTCGTGCCGGCGATCAATCGCCTGTGCGAGCGGTTCCGGCATGTGGTCCTGACGCAGGACTGGCATCCGCCCGGGCACCTGTCGTTCGCGTCGAGCCATCCGGGCCGACAGCCGTTCGAGACCATCGAAGCGCCCTACGGCCAGCAGGAGCTGTGGCCGGATCACTGCGTGCAGAACACGCCGGGCGCCGACTTCCACCGCGACCTCGTCGCGCCGGGCGCCGCGCTGATCCTGCGCAAGGGCTTTCGCGGCGCGATCGATTCCTACTCGGCGTTCTACGAGAACGACCGCGCGACGCCGACCGGCCTCGCCGGGTATCTGCGGGAGCGCGCCCTCGGCCGCGTCTTCCTCGCCGGGCTCGCCTTGGATTTCTGCGTGCGCTTCTCCGCCGAGGACGCGCATCGCTGCGGCTTCGCGGTCGTGGTGATCGAGGACGCCTGCCGCGGCATCGATCTCGACGGCTCGGTGGCGGCGACGCAACGACGGCTGGCCGAGCTCGACGCCAGGGTCGTCACGACGGATGGCATCGCGTGACTGAACTTGCGAATGGCGAATGGCGAATAGATTTTTCTACTCCCTATTCCCAATTCGCTACTCCCTCTTCGCTACTCCCGTGTTCCCGCTCTATTCGCTACTCCCGTGTTCCCGCTTCGACCTACCACACCGGCGACGCGCCGCCGTCCACGTTGATCGCGCTGCCGCTGACGAAACCGCAGTTGTCCGAGACCAGGAGGCAGGCGAGGCTCGCGAACTCCTCCGCCTTGCCCATGCGGCCGAGCGGAACGTTCTTCGAATGGTTCTTGTAGTAGTCGGCCAGCGCGATGCCATTGCGCTTGGCGCGCTGTACGTGCTGGTCGCTCTCGATCACGCCGACCAGCATCGCATTGACCAGGATGTTGTGCGGGGCGCCCTCCCCGGCCAGCACCTTGGTGAGCGCGAGGCCGGCCGCGCGCGAGACCGAGGTCGGCGCGCTCGCCGGGCGCGGCGCCTTGGCGCCGATGTTGAGCACGTTGATGACGCGTCCCCAGCGCCGCTCCTTCATCTGCGGCCAGGCGAGGCGCGTGAGCCGGATGGCGCCGAACAGCTTGAGGTCGAGGTCGTGCTGCATCACCTCGTCGGTGAGCGCCTCGAACGGGCTCGTCTGCGAGGTGCCGGCATTGTTGACCACGATGTCGATCTTGCCCACCGCGCTCATCGCCTCCGCAAAGGCGCGCTTGACGCCATCCGCGGTCGCGACGTCGGCGGCGACGCCGGCGACCTTGCCCTTCGCCTTCGGCCGCACCGCGGCCACCGCCTCGTCGAGCGACTCCCGCCCGCGCGCCACCATGACGACGTCGGCGCCCGACGCCGCGAACTCCGTCGCCATGGCGAGGCCGAGCCCCTTGCTGCCGCCGGTGATGATGGCCGAACGGCCGGTGAGTGAGATCTGCATGAGGGTCCCCGAACTCGAAGTGCTACCCAATGGTTCTATCGCGCCGCCGGGGGCTCGGCCAAGCGCCTGTTGCTGCGTCATTGGCCGCGCACTGCTGCGTGATTGCCCGCGTAAGCGGGCAATCCAGGACTCCGTAAGGGCACGGTGCAGACGTTGCGCTCGATAGCAAGCGACGGTGGTTACTGGATCGCCCGCTTTCGCGGGCCATGACGATCTTACCGTCCCTCCCGTCGGCGACCGCTTGCAAAGGCCTGCGCGTACGCATCCGGCTTGAAGCCGACCAGCAGCCGGCTGCCGACGTCGAGCACCGGCCGCTTGATCATGGACGGCTGCGCGAGCATCAGCGCGATCGCCTTGGCCTCGGTGAGGCCGGCCTTGTCGCCCTCGGGCAGCGCCCGGAAGGTCGGGCCGGCGCGGTTGAGCAGCGTCTCCCAGCCGACGGCGCGCGCCCAGTCCTGCAGCTTGCCGCGGGCGATCCCGGACGCCTTGTAGTCATGGAAGCCGTAGGCGACGCCGTGTTGGTCGAGCCAGGCGCGCGCCTTCTTCATGGTGTCGCAGTTCTTGATGCCGTAGATCGTGACCGATGACGCCATGTCGCGGATGCCTTCGTGGCTTCAACAAGCAGCGCTAGTATGATGTGCGGCGCGGCGATCGCAAGCCGTGACGCACATCAGACCCACAATCCGGGAGAATGATCACATGGCCGCCATCACCCCCTGCCTCTGGTTCGACGGCAAAGCCGAGGAAGCCGCCCGTTTCTACGCCGCGATCTTTCCCGACAGCCATGTCGATGCGGTCCACCGCGCCCCCGGCGACTATCCGGCGGGCAAGACCGGCGACGTCCTGCTCGTCGAGTTCACGCTGATGGGCCGGCCGTTCACGGGCCTGAATGGCGGGGCGCACTTCACGTTCAACGAAGCCATCTCGTTTCAGATTCCAGTCGAGACGCAGGCCGAGGCCGACCGGTTTGCGGACGCGCTCTCGGCGGTGCCCGAGGCCGAGCAATGCGGCTGGGTCAAGGACCGCTACGGCATCTCGTGGCAGATCGTTCCGCGCCAGCTCATGCGGCTGATCACCGATGGCGATCGGGCCCGGGCCAAGCGCGCCTTCGACGCAATGATGCAGATGAGGCGGATCGACATCGCCGCGATCGAGCGTGCCGCCGGTGCTCTCGCCCGATCGGCTTGAACCGCACGTGATCGAGCCGGCACGATATTCGGCCTGCGAGACGCTGCGCGACGGCCTGCGGATCGAGATCCGCGCGCTGCGGCCGGACGATCGGGCCGGCCTCCTGGCCGCCCTCGCCCGGGTGAGCGCCGAAACGCTCCACCGGCGCTTCTTCATGGTCAAGCGGACCTTCACGGAAACGGAGATCGACTTCTTCGTCAACGTGGACTTCGTCAGCCACGTCGCCCTGGTCGCGGAGGTCGATGACGGCGGCCGGCGCGAGATCGTGGGCGGCGCGCGCTACGTGGCGGTGCAGCCCGGAACGGCCGAGGTGGCGTTCGCGGTGATCGACGCGTTCCAGCGGCGCGGGATCAGCGCCGCGCTGATGCGCCATCTCGTGACCATCGCGCGCAATGCCGGCCTCAAGGAATTCATCGCCGATGTGCTGCCGGAGAACGTGCCGATGCTGAAGCTGTTCGCCAACAGCGGGCTGCGGGTGACCCTGCGCCACGAGCCCGGCGTCGTGCATGTCCGGCTGGGCTTGTGAGCGGCCGGGCGGCATCACCTGCGTATTGAGCTAGATCAATACGAGCGTGCTCGAGACGGCTACATTCCTTGATGGCTCGATCTGGCGATCAGGTTGAGACCGCAAACCAGACAAGCAGCAATGCGACGCCCGACGCGGAGCGCCGGGGGCCCGGCTGTCCGCGACCTTGATGGGCAGGCATGAACCAACAGCCCACGTCCTCGTCATGAGGCCGTTGCGGCGGTCGACGATCCTGCGTGCCAATATTTCGAGCGAGTTCCGAACCTGACACGGATGCACGGGGCCTTCTCGCAACGTGATGACAGGAAAGGAAGCATCATCATGTCGAAAATCCTCACTGCCGGCCTCACGGCACTCTTCGTCGGCACGGTCCTACCGGCCTATGCCCAGACTCCCGCCGCTTCAGGGTCGGAGCAAAAGAACGCACCGGATGCGGGCGCGGTCACGGACACCGGAATAGCCATCGTCAAGGCTGCATTGCAGCTGAGCCCCGACCAGGAAAAGCTCTGGCCGGCGGTGGAGAATGCCATTCGTGAGAGGGCGCAGAACCGCCAGGCGCGCATCGCGGCCGCCGCCAAGCGGATCGACGAGTTGCGCGACAAGGGTCCTCTCGAGGCGTTGCGCGATCGCGATCCGGTCAGCTTCCTGCAACGACGCGCGGATGCCTTGGCGCAACGATCGGCTGATCTCAAAAAGCTCGCGGAGGCGTGGCAGCCGCTTTACAAGACGCTCAACCCCGACCAGAAGCGGCGCATGGCCTTCCTTGCCATCTACGTGCTGCGCGACATGAGGGAGGCCGTGGAAAATCGTCGCTCTTTTGACGACGAAGAGGGTTGAGGCGCGACCTGAGCGCCCAAGCCGATCGGAGCGTGATCGTAATGTCCCGCTTGCGTTGTCAGGCGAGATGGGCCGCCCTCATCCTTCCGCCTTCGCCCTTCGGGCTACGGCGGACCAGTCGAGACGCCGGCCGAAGCCTTGGTGAAGGCGGGCTCCTCAGCTGATCTGAGTCACCAAGAAATGACTCGTCATCCTGAGGAGCGCGCCGCAGGCGCGGGTCTCGAAGGATGGGCCGCGGGCGTGCCTGCCGCATTTTCACGCCGCCGTTCTGAGCGGCTTTGCCGCGACGCCTTCCAGGCGCAGCAACTGCGCCTTCACGGCGAGGCCGCCCGCGAAGCCGGTGAGCGCGCCGCTCGATCCGATCACCCGGTGGCAAGGCGCAACGATCGACAGCGGATTCCGCCCGTTGGCGGCGCCGACCGCCCGCACCGCCGTTGGGTGTCCGATCTCGCGTGCGATCTCGGCATAGGTGCGCGTCTCGCCGTACGGAATGGCGAGCAGCGCGCGCCATACCTTCTTCTGGAATTCCGTTCCGGACACATCGAGCGCGAGATCGAAGATCTTGCGCCGGCCGGCGAAATACTCCTCGAGCTGGCGCTCGGCCTCGAGGAGGACCGGATGCGTGGCGTCCTCAGCCACCACGGTGAGCGGGACGCGCCGCGGCTTGTCGTTCTCCCACAGTATCGCCGCCAGGCCGTCATTCGACGCGATCAGCGTCAGGATGCCGACCGGAGAGCGCATCGTCTTGGAGACGTAGGTTTTCGGCGTCTCGCGTCTGGTCATGTCACGGCTCCCGCAAAGCTCACAGGGTGGGCACGCTTCGCTTTGCTACCCTACGATGCCCTCTTTTGCCGCCAATTCAACCGCGGATGTTTCGGCCGCGGTCGTAATCTCCGCCGCGGATCCGCGGTCGTAGCCCGGGTTGAGCGCAGCGAAACCCGGGACGGCGGTGCGATTGGAAAAATCCCCGGATTTCGCTGCGCTCAACCCAGGCTACGCGCTGCGCTCAACCCAGGCTACGGTTGCGGCTGGCGATCAGCTTGAGCCACGGCCCCACGTGGAACGCGCTCATCAGCACATACATCGGCACCATGCCGCTCAAGGGGAACGACCCATGCAGGGCCGCGCAGAGGGTGTCCGGCTCCCCGGCGAAGAGCGCCGTCAGCAGCGCCATGACCGCGAAGGTCGGCGCCGCCGCCAGCGCCAGCCAGCTCGCGGTGCCGCGGGCGGTACCCGCGGCGTCGGTGTTGGCTCCTGCGCAAAGGTCGCGCAGGTGCAAACCGGCCATGCGCATGGCGTCATCTCCTTCAGGCGGATATGGCGGCCGGCGCGCCGTACTCGTCCTGGCGCTTCCACCACACGCCCATCGACTCGTTGCGTCCCTTCGGGGCGCGGTCGAGCCACTGGTAGGCGCCCCACAGGCTGTCGAGGCCGCGCGCATAGGCCGAATAGGTGTGGTAGACGGTGCCGCCCTCGCGCACGAAGGCGCTCAGGCCCGGCCGGTCGCGCGTGTAGGTGGGCGCGTCGGTGCCGCACATTTCCGCGAACTTGTCCTGCGCGGTCTGGCCGCCGCCTTCCTCGCCGGGACGCCACACGAACGCCGCCTCGCGCTGGTAGTTGTAGTCGATCTGCCCTCCGCGCTGCTGTTCCTCGGTGAAGAAGACGCTGAAGTCGGCGTTGAAGTCGCTTGGGCCTGAGGACGCCCACGGAAAGGTCCAGCCCATGCGCCGTTTATAGGCCTGGAGCTTGGCAAGCGGCGCCCGCGACACCGCCCACAGCATCACGTCGTGATTGGCGAGGTGAGTCGCAAAGCCGTTGAAGCCATCGGCGATCATCGAGCAGGACGGACAGCCCGCGGTGTAGTCGGGCCCGAACATGAAGTGATAGACGAGAAGCTGCGAGCGCCCGCGGAAGAGGTCGGCGAGCGAGGCGCTACCCGCGTCGGTGTCGAAGCGGTAGGCCTTGTCGATGCGCACCCAGGGCAGCGCCTGGCGCTGATGCGCGAGCGCGTCGCTTTGATGCGTCAGCGCCTTCTCGGCCTCGAGCAGCTTGAGCCGCGCCGCGAGCCACTCCTTGCGGGTGCCGGTGGTGTGTGTCGTCATAATTCTCTCCTTTGGTAGGTCCTGTTCGTGGCAGTCCTAGGCGCTTCCTTCACCCTCCCCTGAAGGGGGAGGGTCGCTCGCCGCAGCGAAGCGGAGACAAGCGGGGTGGGGTGCTGGAGATGCCGCCACCCCACCCCGGCTCAGCTCACTTCGTTCGCTTCGCCGACCCTCCCCCTTCAGGGAGGGTGAAGCGCGTCAGCTGTCATGGGATAGATTAGGGACGGTGCGCGAATGGTGAGAGTGACAAGTGTGGCGGGATTCCGATGGATTCGCTGATCACCGCGGCGGCGCAGGCGCTCGCGGCGGGTGATCCGCTCGGCGCCCTGAACCGGGTCGCGCTGCGCGACGACCCGCCGGCGCTGGCGCTGCGCGGCATCGCCATGGCGCGGCTCGGCGATCTTGAACGCGCCAAGGCGCTGCTGCGGCGTGCCGCACGCGCCTTCAGCGGACACGAGGCCGTGGCCAGCGCGCGCTGCGTCGTCGCCGAGGCGGAGATCGCGCTCGTCTCGCGCGACCTCGGCTGGCCGGAAAAATCGCTCGACGCGGCGCGAGCGACGCTCGAAGCGCACGGCGACCGGCTCAACGCCGCGCATGCGCGCAATCTCGCGATCCGCCGTCTGCTGCTGATCGGCCGCCTCGACGCGGCCGAGCGCGCGCTCGCCGCGCTCGACCCCGCGCCCTTGCCCCCCGCCTCGCGGGTGGTGCACGAGCTCGCCGTCGCCGGCCTCGCGATGCGCCGCCTGCACACCGAGCCGGCGCGCGCCGCGCTCGACCGTGCCGCCGAGGCCGCGCGCCTCGCCCGCATCCCGGCGCTGAGCGCGGAGGTCGACAGCGCATCCGCAATGCTCGATGCGCCCGCGGCGCGGCTCTTCGCCCGCGGTACCGAGCGCCCGCTGCGGCTCGAGGAGGTCGAGGCGCTGTTCCAATCGGACGCCCTCATCGTGGACGCGTGCCGGCACGCTATGCGCGGCCCCGCAACGCTCGTCTCGCTCGCCCGCCGCCCGGTGCTGTTCGCGCTTTTGCGCGCGCTCGGCGAAGCCTGGCCCAGCGACGTGCCGCGGGAAACGCTGCTCGCGCGCGCCTTCGGGGCGAAGCATGCCGATGAATCCCATCGTGCGCGCCTGCGCGTCGAAGTGGGCCGGCTCCGCCGGGCGGTCCGCAACCTCGCCGACGTGAGCGCGACCAAGCTCGGCTATGCGCTCAAGCCGCGCGGCGCCCGCGAGGTGGTCGTGCTGGCGCGGCCGGTCGAGGAAGAGCATGCGGCCGTGCTCGCGTTCCTCGCCGACGGCGAGTCGTGGTCGAGCTCGGCGCTCGCGCTGGCGTTGGGCGCGAGCCAGCGCACCGTGCAGCGGGCGCTCGATGCGCTCGCCGCCGTCGGCAAGGTGCAGGCGCTCGGCCGCGCCCGCGCACGGCGCTGGATCACGCCGGTGCCGGGATTCACGACAACCTTGTTACTCCCGGCGCCGCTCCCCGGCGACTAATCTAGTGTAGAAATCGTAGCCTGGGTTGAGCGGAGCGAAACCCAGGGGCTGGGTCGCAAGCGGAAGCAAAGAGGTCCCGGATTTCAATCCGGGCTACCTGCTGTCCCGCGAGTAGGATGAGCCCTATGAAAAAAGCAGCCGCCGAAATCCTTCGCGAGTATGGCCCGTTCCCGGGCGTCGACCACGTGCATGGCGTCACCTATGACGGGCGGCACGTCTGGATCGCGGCGGGTGACACCTTGCAGGCGCTCGAGCCGGAGAGCGGCAAGGCGGTGCGCTCGCTCGAGGTCGCGGCGCATGCCGGAACCGCCTTCGACGGCCGGCATCTGTTTCAGATCGTCGAGGACCGCATCGAGAAGATCGATCCGGAGACCGGTCGTGTGCTTGCCACCATTCCGGCGCCCGGTGGCGGCGCCGACTCCGGCCTCGCCTGGGGCGAAGGCTCGCTCTGGGTCGGCCAGTATCGGGCGCGAAAAATCCACCAGATCGATCCCGAGACCGGAACGATCCTGCGCACCATCGAGTCGAAGCGCTTCGTCACCGGCGTCACCTGGGTGGATGGCGAGCTCTGGCATGGCACCTGGGAAAGCGACGAGAGCGACGTGCGGCGGATCGATGCGAAGAGCGGCGAGGTCCTGGAGCGGCTCGAGATGCCGGCGGGCACCTTCGTGTCGGGGCTCGAGTCCGACGGCGGCGAGCGCTTCTTCTGCGGCGGCGGCAGCAGCGGCAAGCTGCGCGCGGTGCGCCGGCCGAAACGGGCCAATCGTAGCCCGCGTTGAGCGCTTCCTCCCCACCGCCGTCATCGTCCGCGCAAGCGCAAGCGGACGACCCGGTACTCCGCAGCCGATCGATGGGGCACTGCCGGCGTTCCACGCGGTAATCGCGAGTACTGGATTGCCCGCTGGAGCCTGCACTCGGACGGCGCGAAGCGCCGATCCGGGTGCGGGCAATGACGCCGTATCCGGGATAGACATCACACCCTACGCTTTGCCCCGCCGATATGGCATGATGACGATCCGTTGGATGAAGCCTTCGAAGGACGCCCCAATGCACAAGATCGCCATTCCTCAAGCCGCCATCGACCGCGTGTTGAAACGTCGCGATTCCGTGCACGTGTTCAACGACATCGATCCCGCGCGCACGGCGCACGTCGTGGTCGACCTGCAGAATGGGTTCATGGCGCCGGGGCAGCCTGCGGAAATCCCCGCGGCGCGCGATATCATCCCCAACGTCAATCGGATCAGCGCCGCGTTGCGCGAGGCCGGCGGCCTCGTCGTCTACATCCAGAACACGATCGACGCCACCGCGAAGCAGGCGTGGTCCAACTGGTTCACCTACATGTCGGGCGAGCGGCGCCAGGACAGCATGGACGCCGCCTTTGCGGACGGCAGCTATGGCCACGCGCTCTGGCCAGAGCTCGAGGTGCTGCCGGGCGACGTCCGCGTCAAGAAGAACCGCTTCGGGGCGTTCGTGCCGGGCTCGTCCGACCTGCACGCCGTCCTTCAGGCGCGCAATATCGACACCGTGATCATCACCGGCACCGCCACCAATGTCTGCTGCGAGTCGACTGCCCGCGACGCGATGATGATGAACTACAAGGTCATCTTCGTCGCCGACGGCACCGCCACCTACAATGACGAGGAGCACAACGCGACGCTCGGTATCATGCTCGCGATGTTCGCCGACGTGATGACCGCCGACGAGGTGGTGGCCCGCCTGTCCGGACCGATGCGTCAGGCGGCGGAGTGAGCGCGCGGACCATTGTCCGGTGAAGTGAACGTAAGCCCGCATGGAGCCCCCGGGTCTCGCCTTCGGCGATCCCGAGGACAGGCTCCGCGGAATGCGGGTCCTGCATTCCCGCATGACGGCGCTTCGCGCCCGCATCCGGGCTACTGGTCGCGGCGCCAGGGAACGAGATAGCGCTCCAGCAGGCTGATCATGTAGTACATCACGCCCGCGATGACGGTGAGGATGACGAGGCTCGTCATCACCAGCGACATGTTGAAGATGTTCTGGCCATAGATGATCAGGTAGCCGAGGCCGGCATTGGAAGCGAGGAACTCGCCGACGATCGCCCCGATCAGCGACAGGCCGATGTTCACCTTGAGCGTCGCGATGATGGTCGGCACCGCCGAGGGAAACACCACCTTGGTGAACTGCTGCCACTTCGAGGCGCCGAAGGAGGAGACCACCACCAGCTTTTCGGGATCGGCCTGCCGGAAGGCGCTGTAGACCGACAGGATGGTGACGAAGAGCGAGATCGAAACCGCGAGCGCGATGACGGCCGTCAGCGTCGCCCCCAGCCAGACGATGAACACGGGTCCCAGCGCCATCTTCGGCGTGGCATTGAGCACCACCACATAGGGGTCGGCCACGTCGCTGAGAAAATCCCACCACCAGAAGAGTCCCGCGATGGCGATGCCGACCGCGGTGCCGATGCCGAAGCCCACGAAGGTCTCGGTCACCGTGACGGCGAGGTTGTAGCCAAGCGACCCGTCCTTCGCGAGGTCCGCCAAGGTCTGCATGATGGCGGAAGGCTGGCTGGTGATGAACGGATCGACGATCCGCCACGTCCCCGCGAGCTGCCATAGCCCGAGGAACGCCGCCAGCAGCACGAACTGCGCGAGGATGACCGCAGCCTGGCGCAGCCGCATCGCCCGCAGGAACTGCGCATGGCGTTCGGAGACCGCGCCGCGGGCGAGAAGATCCCTAGACGGTGCGCCGCTCAATATCGAGGTCCTCCCAGATGGCCTTGCAATAGGTGCGAAACTCCGGCGCATCGCGCGAGTTCATGGGCGTGCGCTCGGCGTCCACCGTGAGCCCGATTTCGTAGACGTTCTTCACCAGCGCCGGACGGCCGCTCAGGACGATGACGCGGTCGGACATCGACACCGCCTCCTCGATGTCATGGGTGACGAGCAGCGCCGTTTTCTTGTTGGCGCGGATGATGCGGTGGATGTCGCGCTCGAGCAGGAGCTTGGTCTGGTAGTCGAGCGCCGAGAACGGCTCGTCGAGCAGGAGAATGTCCGGATCCGTCGCCAGCGTGCGGATGAGCGCGACCCGCTGGCGCATGCCGCCGGAGAGCTGGTGCGGATAGGCGTTGTCGAAACCCGCGAGGCCGTAGGCCTCCAAGAGCTTGTGGGCGCGCTGCCGCGCCTGCGCCGTGCTGCGGCCGCGGATTTCCAGGCCGAGCTCGGCGTTCTGCAGCACCGTGCGCCATTCGAACAGATGGTCCTTCTGCAGGAGAATTCCCACGCGCTCGCTGGTGCCGCGCAGGCGGGCGCCGTCGAGCAGCACCTCCCCTTCGGTCGGCCTCAGCAGCCCGGAGATGATGCCCAGCAAGGTGGACTTGCCGCAGCCGCTCGGCCCCACGATGCTGCAGAACTCGCCGTCCAGAATGGTGAGAGCGAGATCCTTCAGCGCGATCGTCTCGCCCGTGCGGGTGAGATAGGTGTAGGAAATGCCTTCGGCGCGAATACGCTCCCGTCCGCTCATCGCTTGATCGTTTGCATCGCCTTCTCGGCAAAACGCGGATCGACCACCCGGTCGTAGGGGAAGCGCTGCTTGATGATCCCGCCGTCGGCCATCAGGGCGATCATCCGGTCCATGCCGTCGCGCGGGATGCGCGGATCGGTCGCCCAGATCTTGACCTTCTTGTATTCCGCGATCACGGCCTCGACGGTCGCCGCCGGCACATCCTTGAAATCGGGCGCAATGAGCGCTGCGATCTCCTTGGGCGAATGCGTATCGGTCCAGATCAGCGCCTTGTAGACCGCGTTGGTGAAGGCCTGGATGACGGCGGGATTCTTCTCGATGTAGCTCGCCGGCGCCATGAAGGCCGTATAGGGCATCGGCCCGGCCAGCGCGCCGACCGACGCGACGCGGTGCCCCCGGTTCTCCGCCACGGCCTGGACCACCATCGGCTCGAACGCCTGCGCGAAGCTGGTGCTCGGCTCGAGATAGGACGGGATGACGTTGGCCGAGACCGGGATATTGCGGACCGTCACGTCCTTGTTCGGGTCCAGTCCCGCCTTCTTGATCAAGTCGATCAGGACGAGCGCAGGCGTCGAGCCCTTCCCCGACGTCACGATCGTCTTGCCCTTCAGGTCGGCGATGGTGAAGTTCGGCATCGGCGATTTCGACAGGATGAAGCTGCCGTCGCCGTTGGTGAGCAGCGCGAAGTTGACGAGCCGTCGCTCCGGGCTCGCATCCTGGGTGAGCGCGGCCGCCTCGGGCCCCATCAGCGCGATGTTCGAGTTGCCGCTGACGATCTCGGTCACGGCGGCCTGCGTACCCCAGGTGGTCTTGGGCCCGGCGATCTTGAGCCCTTCCTGGTCGAACGCGCCGATCCTGAGCGCCACGTACTCCGGCGCATAGAACAGGCTGCGCAGCACCTCGTTGAGCTTGACCTCCTGCGCGCCCGCCGGGTGCATCGACCCGAACGCGGCGCATGCGAAGATGAGCGCGGCCATCGCCTGGACCCGCAACCGCAAACGCATGTGACCTCCCATGGCACTCTTCGGCTCGGTCCCTGCGGGCGAGCCGTCCTGTTCACGTTAATCCGTTCGGGGAAGCATACCAACCGGGACCCGGGGAAGCTTGCGCCGGCAGAGCCGTCGCAGGTTGCCCGCCCGAACCCCTCTTGGCAATCGCGTCCTCGCCGCCTGCGGCCGGCCGCCGCGGAAAAGAGGCCCGTAGCCTGTCGAGCGCTTCGTCCGTCACCGGCGCGCGGAGCCCGGAAACGGCTCCGGCGGGCAATCCAGTACTCACTACGCTTCCTGGAACGCCGGCGGGGTCCCATCGAACGGCTGCGGAGTACTGGATCGTCCGCTGGAGCCTGCACTCGGGCGGCGCGAAGCGCCGATCCGGGTGCGGACGATGACGGCGTGTCTGCTCCCCCAGTCTCGCTCCCACCACATTTGTCGGGCCTGTCGGCGCCCCCGATCCGTTGGGATCGAAACCGCGAGCGACGCCCATGCGCAGAATCGTCGTTGCCACCTTCACCAGCCTCGACGGCGTCATGCAGGCGCCGGGCGGCCCGGCGGAAGATCCGACCGGCGGCTTCGCGTTCGGCGGCTGGACGTTTCCCCACTTCGACCAGGAGCTCGGCGCCGCCATGGGCGAAATCTTCGGCCGCCCCTTCGACCTGCTGCTCGGCCGCAAGACCTACGACATCTTCGCCGCGCACTGGCCGTTCGTCACCGATCCGAACGACCCGATCGCCGGCCTGTTCAACCGGGTGACCAAATACGTCGCCTCGCGCGCGCGTCCGACATTCGCCTGGCAGAACAGCCAGTGGCTCGGCGCGGACACCGTCGCGGCGCTGAGAAAGTTGAAAGGCGAAGACGGCCCCGACCTCTTGGTGCAAGGCTCGAGCGAGCTGTTGCAGACGCTGTGGCAGAACGCGCTCGTCGATGAGTTCAGCGTGCTCACCTTCCCGGTCGTCCTCGGCAAGGGCAAACGCCTGTTCGGGAGCGGCACGACGCCGACGGGGCTGAAGCTCATCAAGGCGAAGGTTTTTCCGACCGGCGTGATCGTCGCGAACTACGCGCCCGACGGCGCGGTGAAGACGGGCGATTTCCAATTGGCCGAGCCGAGCGCGGCGGAGTTGGAGCGGCGAAGGAAGCTGACGTAGCCTGGTTTGACCACCGCCGCCCTCATCGTCCGCGCAATGCGGACGATCCAGTACTCCGCAGCCAATCGATGCCGCACTGCCGGCGTTCCACGCGGTGTCATGAGTACTGGATTGCCCGCTGGAGCCTGCACTCGGACGGCGCGAAGCGCCGATCCGGGTGCGGGCAATGACGGCGAACAACAGCTAGGCAGCCGCGAGCGGTCGCATCGCGGCGAACCGATTACGCGCCATCAGGGCGAAGGCGGCGCCGTGCGTGATCATCAGCGCCGGAACATAGATGATCGGGATCGCGTAGGTGGCACCCAGCTCGCCCGCGAGCGCGCCGAGGCCGAGCGTCGCGCCATGATAGTAGTCGACGAAGATATCGATCGCGCCCACGACATTGAAGGCAACGGCGAGCGGCCAGAAGAGCGCACGGGTCCACACGGTGAGCAGCGCCAGCATCGCCAGCACCCCGGTGGCGAAGTCGCCGTATGCGGCGAACGTGGCGAAGCCGGCGGGCAGATTGGGGCCGACGACGCCCGGAACGAGGAAGACCAGTCCGAAGAAGCGGAAGCTGTGCAGCGTGGCGATGGCGCGCTGCGCTTCGACCGGGTCCATCGACTTGAGCCTCGGCCAGCCATAGGCCGAAAAGAACAGCAGCCACGGGACGTAACCCAGGACGAGTTGGATATCGAAGATCGTTGCGGGCGACATGAGACCTCCTGTCAGGTGTTGTTGACGCGGCCTCGGCGTCATGGTCCGCGAAAGCGGACGATCCAGTACTCCGCAGCGCATCCGTGGACGCTGCGGCCGTGCCATCCACGCTCGTCAGGCCTGGATTGCCCGCTTTTCGCGGGCAATGACGTCGTAAGGTCTCGCCACCGTTGTCCTTGCCGATTTGCGACCGGACCGTACCTCGGCTTCCCTTGAGCGACTATCTGCGATAATCTCGGTGGGCCATGAAGCAGAGCTTCACAGTCCGGCAGCACGCCCTCGACGGCGTGGAGGCCTTTTTGAGCGTGGCGCAGCACCGCAGCTTTCGCCGCGCGGCCGCCGCGCTCGGCGTGACGCCGTCGGCGATGAGCCAGGCGGTGCGCGCGCTCGAGGCGCGCGTCGGTGCGGCACTGTTCATCCGCACGACGCGCAGCGTGGGCCTGACCGAGGCCGGCGCGCGATTCCTCTCGCGCGCCAAGCCCGCCTTCGCGGAGCTCGTCGCCGCCGCCGAGGTCGCGCGCGATCTCGGCCAGCGCCCGGCCGGCTTGCTGCGCCTCTCGGTGCCGCGCGCGGTCGTGCCGATCCTGCTGCAGCCGCTGATCGCATCGTTCTGCGCGCGCTATCCCGAGGTCGAGGTGGAGATCGCCGCCAGCGCGGAGCTCATCGACCTCGCGGCCGAAGGCTACGACGCCGGCATCCGGCTCGGCCAGTTCATCGCCGCCGACATGGTCGCGGTGCGGCTCACCCGGCCGTTTCGCTTCGTCATCGTCGGCAGCCCGGCCTACCTCGCCCGCCGCGGCACGCCCGAGCGTCCTGACGATCTGCGCCGGCACGCTTGCCTGCGGATGCGCCGGTCGAACGGCGCGCTCGCGCACTGGTCGCTCGCCGACAAGGGCCGCGCGATCGAGGTTGCCGTGTCGGGGCCGCTGATCGCCAACGACTTTCCCACCCTGCTCGGCGGGGCCATCGAAGGCGTGGGGCTGGTGCAGGCGCCCGAGCCGGTCGCCGCCGCCGCCGTACCGGCCGGAAAGCTCGTGCGCGTGCTCGAGCCGTTCGCGCCGATGGCGCCGGGCGTGTTCCTCTATTATCCGAGCCGCCATCAGATGACGCCGAAGCTGCGCGCCTTCATCGATCACGTGAAGGCGCACGCGGGCGCGGCCGACAAAGCCCGAGCTCGCGCCGATGAGGCGCGACGGCGGCCGCGCGCGGCCGCTCGCACGCGGCGAAGCGCGGAGTTGCGCCAAGCGTAGGCTGGGTTGAGTGCGAGAGTCGTAGCGTAGGTCAAGGGTGGGCAAAGCGAAGCGCAGCGGAGCGTGCCCACGGCGCGTGGGCATGGCGCGTTCCGCGCCTTTGCCCACCCTACGATCTCGGCTATCCTGGGCCCAATCAAACCCATTCGACGGGAGGCAACGATGACGGACCGGACCTTCGACCGGCGTGACGTGGTGAAGCTCATGGCCGCCGCCGGCGCGACCGGCGTCACGGCGCAGACCTTGTCGCCCCATGCCGCGCGTGCGGCCGGTGCGGCCACATACGATCCCGCGGCGCACTTCGATCTCGACGTCAGCGAAGTCGAGTTCCGCCGCAACGCCGCCGGCCGCATGCTGATGGCGCGGATCTACAAGCCGAAGGGTCCGGGACCGTTTCCGACCGTGCTCGATCTGCACGGCGGCGCGTGGAACCGGAAGGACCGCAAGGCCGAGGAGCCGATGGACCGCGCGCTCGCCGCGAGCGGCCTCCTGGTCGTCGCGGTGGACATGACGCTCGCGCCGGAAGCGCCCTACCCGGCCTGCGTACAGGACGCGAACTACGCGGTGCGCTGGCTCAAGACCAAGGCCGCGACCTGGAACGGCGACGTCGCCAAGCTCGGCATCTACGGCTCGTCGAGCGGCGGCCATGTCGCGGAGCTGTTGGGGCTGCGGCCGCGCGATCCGCGCTACAACGCGATCCCGCTCACCGAGGCGCCGAACGTCGACGCCACCGTCGCCTGGGTCGCGACCCGCTCGCCGATCAGCAACACCTTTGCGCGCTTCCAGAACGCGGAGAACCGCCACAACGCCAACATGGTCAAGAACAACACAACGTTCTTCAAGCCGTGGGAGACCATCCACGAAAGCAATCCGCAGGAGATCCTCGAGCGCGAGGAGAAGGTCACGCTGGTGCCGCTCCTCGTCATGCAGGGCGCGCTCGACGACAACGTGCTGCCCGAGGCGCAGGAAAAGTTCGTCAAGACCTACAAGGCCGCCGGCGGCGACGTCGAGTATCACCTGTTCGAGAATTCGGTGCACGAATGGGTGGCCGAGCCCGGCCCGCAGACCGACAAGGCGCGCGACACGGTGAAGGCGTTCGTGGCGAAGCAGCTGAAGGCGTGATCGACCGATCCGCCGCTCACTCCGACGGATGATCCGTAACCGTCCAGGTCAGAATCGTCTGCACTGCGGCGAGCCCCGGGTCGTCGGACTTTCGAACGATCGTGAGCAACTGAAACCACAGATCATCGTCGGCGTTTTCGAGAAATTCGCGAACCGCACCCGCCACAAAGCCCGCGATCGGCATGGACGCTGCCGCTGCGCGACGCTCGATCTGTTGCGCGATATCGAAACGCAGCGTCGTCATAACGCTGTTCGCGACATCAGGACGATCAAGGTCCGCGACCAGTTCTCCAAGCATGGCGCACCAACTTTCTCGATGGCCGGAAACCTGCCGGGCCAGACGGCAACGCTTCATTGCACGAGAGGTATCGCCGTTCCGTTGAGATCGGCGCCCTGAATGTCGGCCTGTCCTGCGAGAACGCTGATGTATTGCCGCAGCGCCTTCTCCTCGACCATGGTTCGGAGGCGGTCGGCGATGTCGTCCCGCACCATGTCGAACGGCAGCCGCTGCCCCGGAATGCGCTGATCGACAGCCACGATGTGGAAGCCGTGGCGGGTCTTGACCAGCTCCCGCAGCAGGCCGGTCGGTCCCAATCGGAAGATCGCCTTCTCGAACTCGGGCACCGTGTCGCCGCGGCCGATCTGCCCCAGGTTGCCCCCGTGCTG
>DASTZX010000214.1:0-16447 GCA_035764045.1 Xanthobacteraceae bacterium
TGGGCTGACCGGCCGGCGGCAACCCTGAAAAATCATAAGACCTCCCGACGGGACAACGACGACGATTACAGAACACGATCGGAGACGAAGATGGACGCAAAGACCGACGAGGGCACCGGCAAGTGCCCGTTCACGCTTGGAACCCGCGCACGGCTGAACCGCGACTGGTGGCCCAACCAGTTGAACTTGACGGTTCTGCACAAGAACTCCGCGCTGGCCGATCCCATGGGCAAGGAGTTCGACTACGCCAAGGAGTTCCAGACCCTTGACCTCAACGCCGTGATCAAGGACCTGCAAGCTCTGATGACGGACTCGCAGGAGTGGTGGCCGGCCGATTTCGGTCACTACGGCGGCTTGATGATCCGCATGGCGTGGCACAGCGCCGGCACGTACCGCATCGCTGACGGCCGCGGCGGCGCCGGCGCCGGCCAGCAGCGCTTCGCGCCGCTCAACAGCTGGCCGGACAACGCGAACCTCGACAAGGCGCGCCGGCTGCTGTGGCCGATCAAGCAGAAGTACGGCCGGAAGCTCTCCTGGGCCGATCTGATGGTCCTCGCCGGCAACGTCGCCCTGGAGTCGATGGGCTTCAAGACGTTCGGTTTCGCCGGCGGCCGCGCCGACGTCTGGGAGGCCGAAGAGCTGTACTGGGGTCCCGAGGGGACTTGGCTCGGCGACGAACGCTACAGCGGCGAGCGCCAGCTTCAGAAGCCGCTCGGCGCGGTGCAGATGGGCCTGATCTACGTCAATCCGGAAGGGCCGAACGGCAAGCCTGACCCGGTCGCGGCGGCCAAGGACATCCGCGAAACCTTTTTCCGCATGGCGATGAACGACGAGGAGACGGTCGCGCTGATTGCCGGCGGCCACACCTTCGGCAAGACGCACGGCGCGGGCGACCCGTCACTGATCGGCGCGGAGCCGGAAGGCGCCGCCATCGAGCATCAGGGCCTCGGCTGGAAGAGCCGGCATGGCACGGGCTTCGGCGCCGACGCCATCACGGGCGGCCCGGAAGTCACCTGGTCGCAGACGCCGACGCAGTGGAGCAACCGCTTCTTCGAGAACCTGTTCAACAACGAATGGGAGCTCACGAAGAGCCCGGCCGGCGCGCAGCAGTGGAAGGCGAAAGGCGCCGCTGCCACGATCCCGGACGCGCACGACAAGTCGAAGAAGCATGTGCCGACCATGCTGACCACGGACCTCTCCCTGCGGTTCGACCCGGCTTATGAGAAGATCTCGCGGCGCTTCTACGAGCATCCGGAGCAGTTCGCGGACGCGTTCGCGCGCGCGTGGTTCAAGCTCACGCACCGCGACATGGGCCCGATCCAGCGCTACCTCGGCCCGCTCGTGCCGAAGGAGACGCTGATCTGGCAGGATCCGATCCCGGCTGTGAATCATCCGCTGATCGGCGAGCCGGAGATTGCCGCGCTCAAGGCCAAGATCCTCGCGTCCGGCCTGTCGGTGTCCCAGCTCGTCTCGACGGCCTGGGCCTCGGCCGCGACGTTCCGCGGCTCCGACAAGCGTGGCGGCGCGAACGGCGCGCGCATCCGTCTCGCCCCGCAAAAGGACTGGGCGGTCAACCAGCCGGCTCAGCTCAAGACGGTCCTGCAGAAGCTGGAAGCGATCCAGAAGGAGTTCAACGAGTCGCAGTCCGGCGGCAAGAAAGTCTCGCTTGCCGACCTGATCGTACTCGCCGGCGGCGCGGCAATCGAGAAGGCCGCAAAGGACGGCGGGCAGGACGTGAAGGTCCCCTTCACGCCGGGCCGCATGGATGCCGCGCAGGAGCAGACCGACGTCGAGTCGTTCGCGCCGTTGGAGCTGACGGCTGACGGCTTCCGCAACTATTTCACCGGCGAGCAGCTCATGGCGCCGGAGGAAGCCTTGGTGGATCGGGCGCAATTGCTGCGGCTCACCGCACCCGAGATGACGGTGCTGGTCGGCGGCCTGCGGGTGCTCGGCGCCAATGCCGGCAAGTCCAAGCACGGCGTGTTCACCAAGCGGCCGGAAACGCTGACGAACGACTTCTTCGTCAACCTGCTCGACATGGGCACGGAATGGCAGCCGGCCGACGGCTCCGACGGCGTGTACGAAGGACGCGACCGCAAGACGAAGCAGGTCAAGTGGACCGGCACCCGGGTCGACCTGATCTTCGGTTCGCACTCGGAGCTGCGCGCTCTCGCGGAAGTCTATGGATCCGGGGACGCGAAGGGGCATTTCGTGAAGGACTTCGTGGCGGCCTGGGCCAAGGTGATGAACGCCGATCGGTTCGACCTGTCTGCATCGCAGCAGAAAGCAGCCTGAGAATTCCTGCGAAAGCATCGGGGCGGCGTCTCGACGGAGCTTGAGACGCCGCCCTCCTTTTGGGCGCCTCGTGCATTCATGCCGACGCGGGCTCGCTAGTGCCGCGAACCCGAAGTTCGCACATTATCTGCGGCAAGTGTGGTTGCGAACTTCGGGTTCAAAAGCGGCACTAGGATCATAGAGTTGCTAGTGTCCCCGAGATTCCGAAGTTCGCATCAGAGATCGCCGCAAGGATGTGCGAACTTCGGAATCCGGACACTAGCGCGATCGGGGCTTGCATTGGCGCACCTGCGCCGCCAATACCCGGCGCATGCTCGTGATCGACGATCTCACCGTGCGCATTGCCGGCCGCACCCTTCTGGAAGGGGCTTCGGCGCAAGTGCCGGCCGGCGCCCGCGTCGGGCTCGTCGGCCGCAACGGCACCGGCAAGTCGACGCTGTTTCGCGTCATCGCCGGCGATCTCGCGCCCGAGCACGGCGGCATCGCCCTGCCCGCTCGCGCGCGCATCGGCCGCCTGCCGCAGGAGGCGCCGGATGGACCGGAACGCCTGGTCGACCTGGTGCTCGCCGCCGATCGCGAGCGCAGCGCCCTGCTCGCCGAGGCCGACGCTGCCCGCGATCCCCACCGCATCGCCGAGATCCAGACCCGCCTCGCCGACATCGGCGCCCATGCGGCGCCCGCTCGCGCGGCCGCGATCCTCGCCGGACTGGGATTTCCGCAACGCGATCAGGAGCGCGCGGTGCAGGAATTCTCCGGCGGCTGGCGCATGCGCGTCGCGCTGGCCGCCGTCCTGTTCGCCGAGCCCGACCTCCTGCTGCTCGATGAGCCGACCAACTATCTCGATCTCGAGGGCACGCTCTGGCTCGAGGAGCACCTTGCCCGCTATCCGCACACCGCGATCGTGATCAGCCATGACCGCGACCTGCTCGATCGGGCGGTCGACTCCATCCTGCATCTCGATGGCGGCCGGCTCACCCTCTATCGCGGCGGCTACACGGCGTTCGACCGCCAGCGCCGCGAACGCCAGGCGCTCGACCAGAAGCTCGTCAAAAAGCAGGAGGCCGAGCGCAAGCGCATCATCGCCTTCGTCGATCGCTTCCGCGCCAAGGCGAGCAAGGCGCGTCAGGCGCAGTCGCGCCTCAAGCTGCTCGCGAAGCTCGAACCGCCGCCCGCCGTGGTCGCGGACGAGGTGCGCGAGATCGCGATCCCGGACCCCGAGCGGCTGCCGTCACCGCCGATCGTCGCATTCGATGCCGTCGCCGCCGGCTATGAGCCGGGCAAGCCGGTGCTGCGCCGGGTGACGCTGCGGATCGACAGCGAGGATCGCATCGCGCTCCTGGGCGCGAACGGCAACGGCAAGTCGACGCTGGTCAAGCTGATCGCGGGCCGCCTCTCCCCGAGCGAGGGCCGCGTCACCCGCGCAGACCGGCTCAAGGTCGCCTATTTCGCCCAGCATCAGCTCGAAGAGCTCGATCCGGCGGCAAGCGCCTATGATCATGTGCGCGCATTGATGCCGGAGGCGCCGGAAGCCAAGGTGCGCGCCCGCGCCGGCGCAATGGGATTTCCCGGCGAAGCCGCCGACACGGCGGTCGCGACCCTCTCGGGCGGCGAGAAATCGCGCCTGCTGCTCGGGCTCGCCTGCTTCGACGCCCCGCACGTCATCGTTCTCGACGAACCGACCAACCACCTCGATATCGACAGCCGGGCCGCCCTGATCGAGGCGATCAACGGCTTTGCCGGCGCCGTGATCCTGGTCTCCCACGACCGCTATCTGCTCGAAGCCTGCGCCGACCGGCTCATGCTGGTGGCGAACGGCACCGTCGCGCCGTTCGAGGGCGACCTCGACGACTATCGTGCGGTCGTGCTCTCGCAGGCGCGGCAGGACGACAAGGACGCCGCCGGCCGCCCGGAGCGCGCGCGCTCGCGCGCCGAGGCCCGTCGGGATGCGGCCGAGCGGCGCGCCGAGCTCGCCCCGCTCAAGCGCCGCATTACCGGCCTCGAAACGGAGATCGGCAAGCTTGGCCGCCGCATTGGCGAGATCGATGCGACGCTGGCCGATCCGGCGCTGTACGCCCGCGATCCCGCCCGGGTCGCAACGCTCGCCAAGGAACGGGCCGACGCCGCGGACGCGCTCGCGGCGGCAGAAGAGCAGTGGCTGGCGCTGAGCGGAGAGTACGAGAGCGCCGGCGGCTGATCACTCGCTGGCTGGCGCTTTCGTCGCGGCTCGGAGCATGGCCTCGACATCGTCGCGCAGCGCCCGGCGCGAAGCGTCGCGGTTATAGAACATGTGGCCGCCGCCATAGACGGCGAGCTTCACCCGATCCGGCGAGCCGAACACCGGCAGCTGATCGAGCAGAAGCTGGTCGGCAAAATACGGGGCGACCAGGTCGTTGGCTCCGTGCGCAACGAGCACCCGCACCAGCGGATCGCCGGCAAGCTCGTGGCGCATATCGTCGAAGACTTGCGGCGCTCCCCGGCCCCGTCCCCAGTCCCAGTGCGAGCTCACCTCGTGATTGAGCAGCTGGTAGGGCCGATCAACCCGCCAGTGAAGCACGTGCTGATAGAGATCGGTCATCGCGCCGGTGATCGGCGCCCGCGTGTCGTCGAGCACCGGATCGGAATACTGCGAGTTCTCCGAATGCGGATAGGGATCGTAGGCGGTGACATTCGGGTCATAGGCGCTGCCCACCAGTCCCTGCGCACGGTGAAGCTCGCGCCGGAACGTCGAGCTGTCGACGCGGCCGGCGAGCCGCTTCACCAGCGCCGGATCGAGGCCCGTGAAGGCCGCGACGCGCGACGAGATGCGCGCCACCGCGGCCGCGTCGCGCTCGCCCTTGAGCAGGTCGAGCAGGTAGTCGCCGGCGGCGTAGCGCTCGACGTCGCGCAGGGCTTCGCGATCGAACTGACCCTTGGCGCCATCCTGACCCTTGGCGTCCATGGCGGCCGCGGCCATCGAGGGCAGATGCACGACCCACGACATCGCCGATTGCCGACGCGCGCCGAAGCTCGCGAAATCGATCACCGGCGAGATCATCACCAGGCCGCGAATGCCGACGCCCTGGTCCTGCAGCTTGCGGGCGACCTTCGGGGCACGGAAGCCGCCGTAGCTCTCGCCGGCGATGAACTTGACCGATTGCTGGCGGCCCGCCTGCTCGACCCATTTGCGGATGAAGACGGCCAGCGCATCGGCGTCGCCGTCGACCGACCAGAAGCGGCGGCGCGCGTCGTCGCCGCTCCCTGCGATCCGGCTATAGCCGGTGCCGGGAGGATCGATGAACACGAGGTCGGAGAAATCGAGCCAGGTTTCGGCATTGGGACGCAGCGCCGGGGGGCTGGATATTGCCAGCCGATCGAGCGGCAGGCGCCACGGACCGATCGCGCCGAGATCGAGATAGGCGGACGCCGCACCCGGTCCGCCGTTGAACACGAAGGTGACCGGCCGGCGCGCGTCGCCGTCCATCGTGTACGAGACGTAGGCGACTTCGGCCAGGAGCGATCCGTCCTCCGCGTTGTTGAGCGGGATCGATCCGGCCGTCGCCTTGAAGCGCAGCGTGCGCCCGGGCAGCTCGATCGACTGGTCGGTGGTCGAGTCGGCGGGCAGCTGGCGTTGCGCGCTCTGTCCGGCGCCGCGCGAGGGCGAGGCATTGGGGGTGCCGCTTGGCGCAGCCTCCCCATGCGGCGCGCGTTGCGCCTCGGCATGCGGCGCGCGTTGCGCCCAAGCTGGCGGCGCACCCGCGACGTCGACGGCCGCGATGCCGAGGCCGGCGAGCAGCGCGGCGGCGAGCGCGCCGCGGCGCAGGAGGCGCAGCAAGCGGCGGGAAGGATCAAAGCTGGAATTGTTCATGCGCCAGGTTCCGCGAGCCGAAGCCGCCCTATCCCAATGATCGAAAACGAATATGGCGCCGCAGGGGCCGGTGCGCCATGGGCGCGCAGACGGCCTGAGCGCGCGGAACGTACGCGGTTGTCAGGTCGAGGGCGCCTTCCGGCTGCCCTTCGTGGCCGTCGCGGGCTTTTTCTTGGTCTTGGCCGGCTTTTCGGGCGGCGGCGGCTCGGGCCCGCGCTCGAGCGAGGTGAGCCGGCCGGCGACGAACTCATAGGTGCCGGCGCGCTCATTGCCGGCGTAGACCATCACGACCTTGCGGTCGCCGCGTTCGTTGGCGGCGATATTGACCGATTGCGGCGAGCCAAGCGCGCGAACAACCTGGCACTCGCTCATGTCGAGGCCGACGGCGGCGGACGGAGCCGGTTGCGCGGCCGGCGCGGGTGCCGCGGCGCCTGAGGCCGGCGCGGCCGGGGCGGAAGCGGGGGCTGCGGCCGGGGCTGGGGCCGCGGCGTCGGATGCTTGCGCGGCCGGCGCTTCCGCCGGCGCGGCGCACATCCCCTGGGCGTCCACGAGGTCGGCCGGTGACACCGGCTTGAATGCGGCCGCCGAGGATGGCGGCACATAGGTCCCCGAATTCGACGGGAGGAAAGAGCGCGGCTGGGGCAGCTTGAACTGCGTGAAGTCGGGAACCGAGGAGGTGCAAGCCGCAAGCGCGCCCGCCGCAACGAGCGCCGCCACGCCTGACAGTTGGTTGGACCTCCGACGCATCCGTCTCCCCGCTCCCGCTCGCTGCCACCCTAGCATGGAGCCGCATGCGGGCGAAATTGCGCGAAATTTACGGCGCTGCGGCGCTCGCGGTTCCTATCCCGGCTCACCGGCGCGCCGGAAGCGGCCGTCAGGCCTTCTTCACCCACCGCCCGCTGTCGTCCGCCTGCCAGTAGGTCACCGCGAAGCCGGCGGCCTTGGCGGCGGTCCAGCGCGTGCGGGCATCGGCCACCGCGTCATCGTCCGTGCCGTCGAACATCAGCACGATACGCTCGTACGACGGCGCGTCCGGCGGGACGGGTGCGCCGTCGATTAGAAAGCGCACCGCGGCCGCGTTCGGATTGTGATCGTCGACGGTGAGCAGCACCGGCTGCTCGGCTGCGGTCGCCTCGCGATGCGTGCCGTGCGGAAGGAAGCTGTCGTCGCGGTAGGTCCACAGTTGCGCGTCGAGCGCTTCGACCCGCTCTTCCGACGAGGATTGCACGACCACCCGCCAGCCGCGCTCGAGCGATCGTTCGATCAGCGTCGGCAGCACCCGTTCGAGCGGCTGGCCTTGCAGATGATAGAACAGCACTTCGGTCATCGGCGCATCCCGCGTCCGCCGGCCCGCCCAGGATCGGCTCAGCGCTCGTAATTGTCCTCCACCAGACGGTCGAGCAGTTGGACGCCCCAGCCCGCGCTCCAACTCTTGTTGATGTCCGTCTGCGGCGAGCCGAGCGCGGTGCCGGCGATATCGAGATGCGCCCACGGCGTCTTGCCGACGAAGCGCTGCAGCAGTTGCGCGGCGGTGATCGCGCCGCCCCAGCGGCCGCCGGTGTTCTTCATGTCGGCGAATCTGGAATCGATCATCTTGTCGTATTCGGGCCCGAGCGGCATGCGCCAGACCGGCTCGCCGGACGCCTCGCCGGACTTGGTGAGCCGCTGCGCCAGGTCATCGTCATTGGCGAACATGCCGGCATATTGCTGCCCGAGCGCCACCATGATGGCGCCGGTGAGCGTGGCGAGATCGATCATGAAGCGGGGCTTGTACTTGGTGTTCACATAATGAAGCACGTCGGCGAGCACCAATCGCCCCTCGGCGTCGGTGTTGATGATCTCGATCGTCTGCCCCGACATGGTCTTGACGATGTCGCCGGGGCGCTGCGCGTTGCCGTCCGGCATGTTCTCCACGAGGCCGACCGCGCCGACCGCGTTGACCTTGGCCTTGCGGGCGGCAAGCGCGTGCATGACGCCGACCACGCAGGCGGCGCCCGCCATGTCGCCCTTCATGTCCTCCATGCTGGCGGCCGGCTTGATCGAGATGCCGCCGGTGTCGAAGCACACGCCCTTGCCGATGAAGGCGACCGGCGGTGCGCCGCGCTTGCCGCCGTTCCAGCGCATCACCACGACCCGGCTGTCATGGGCCGAGCCCTGGCCCACCCCGAGCAGCGCATTCATGCCGAGCCTGCGCATCGCCGGCTCGTCGAGCACGTCGACCGCGACGCCCAGGCGCTTGAGCGCGCCGGCGCGGCGGGCGAACTCGGCCGGATAAAGCACGTTGGCGGGCTCGTTGATCAGGTCGCGGGCGAGCACGACGGCGTCGGCGAGGCCGCCCTTGGCGGCCCAGGCGGCGCGGGTGCGGGCCGGATCGGAGACGCCGATGTCGACCTTGACGGCACGCGGCTTGTCGTCCTCCTCCTTCTTGGTCTTGTAGCGATCGAACGTGTAGCCCCGCAGGCGCGCCCCGAGGGCGACCGCGCAGGCCTGCTCCGGCGTCATCGCCTTGTTGGGGAGCTCACCCACGACGGTCGCGGTGGCGGCCGAGGCCGGCACCTTGCCCATGGCGATGCCGCCGAGCTTGATGAAGTCCTTGCGCGTCAGGTCGGCCGGCTTGCCGCAGCCGATGACCACGAGACGCGCGACCTTGAGGTTCCCCGGAGCGACCAGGTCGAGCGAGCTGCCGCTCTTGCCCTTGAAGCGCTCGGCAGCCGCCGCACGCGCCACCAGGCCGGCACCGGCCGCCCCGAGCACCCGACGCGTCGCCGGACCGAGCTTCAGGGTATCGTCGCAGAACACCACGAGAACACCGGCGGCCGGCATCGCGAACGGGGAAAATCCAATGGTCGGGCCGTCGGCCATGACAGGGGTCCTCTCCGGGGTTCGGCACAGGCGGGAAATCGGGCGGCGTCCGGACCTTGTTATGGCCCGGATGGGGCATGCCGCCTAGTAGCGCGGATGCGAAGGTCCTATGATTTCGCCGGTACGTTGGCGAACGTCGCGGGCAAAAGCCGCACGAGAGTCATGGAGTTGCTGCCGCCCTTTCAATTCCGACCCTCAGAGCTCGCCGCGAATACTTGCGAACTTCGCTAGCGGGCCACCAGCCGCCATGGCAGTTCTGCAACACTTGTCAGGTTTCAGACTATTAGCTGTGGAATCTCAACGGGTTTGCCTTGTGGCGGCCACTTTGTCGGGCGACCTTGGCCGATCCGGGACGGACGGCGTAGCCAGGGGTGCGCGCCGCGTTCGGTCGGGGTTGCCGTCGCGCCAAGCGGCAACGGGGGAAGCGTTGCGCCATGGGGTCGATCGGCTGGTACATCTTCCGCACCGCGCTGGGCGCATTCCTGCTGATTCTGGTCAGCCTCACCGGCGTCGTCTGGCTGGCGACCGCGCTGCGTGACCTCGACCTGATCACCAGCCAGGGCCAGACCCTGCTCGCCTTCATCGGCATCACGTCGCTCGTCATCCCTCAGTTGATCCTCGTCATCGCGCCGATCGCGCTCGTGATCGCGGCCGCCCACGTCCTCAACAAGCTCGCGACCGATTCCGAGCTCATCGTCATGAACGCCGCCGGCATGTCGCCGTGGATGCTGTTTCGCGCCTTCATGGCATCGGCCATGGTCGTGACCATCCTGGTGCTCGCGCTCAGCACCTATGTGTCGCCCCAATGCCTGCGCGAGCTGCGCCGGCTCGCCGCCGCGGTGCGCGCGGATTTCGTCGCCCACATCGTGCAGCCGGGGCGCTTCATCCCGCTCGAGCGCGGACTGACGTTCCACATCCGCGAACGCCAGCCGGACGGCCTGCTGCTCGGAATCTTCCTCGACGACCGGCGCGATCCCAGGCAGCAATCCACCATTCTGGCCGAGCAGGGCGAGATCGTGCAGAACCAGCAGGGCACGTATCTGTTTCTGCAGAACGGCAACATCCAGCGTCACGAAAGCGAGGAGCGCGATCCCACGATCGTGCGCTTCGAGAGCTATGCCTTCGACCTGTCGCGGCTCGCCGGCGGCGCGCAGGCCGGTCCGCCGAGCTATTCGGTGCGCGAGCGCTTCACGTGGGACCTCGCACGACCGAATCCGTCCGACCCGGAACTGCTCAAACAACCCGGCCAGTTCCGCGCCGAGCTGCATGACCGAATCGTTACGCCGTTCTATCCTCTCGCCTTCATGATCGTCGCCTATGCCTATCTCGGTGCGCCGCGCACGACGCGGCAGAGTCGAACCTGGTCGCTGGTCTCCGCGGTCGGCGGCGTCGTCGCACTGCGCCTGATCGGCTTCGCCAGCATGGTGTTCGGCATCAAGAACCCGGTCGCGCTCTCGTTCCAGTACGTGGCGGTGCTCGCCGCGGCTGCGCTCGGCCTGGTGGCGATATCGCAGGCTGTGATCATCGAGCCGCCCGCCTTCATGGTGCGCGCCGTCGCCGCCGCGACCGAGCGCCTCACGCGCCGATTCGCGACCACGTGAGGGCAGCATGACCGCGGGCACGCTGTTTCAATACGTCCCCCTGCCCTTCCTGCGCACCCGCACGCTGTCGCGGTATTTCGCGCTGCGCTTCCTGGTGACCGCGATTCTGGTGTTCGTCGGCCTGCTCTCGCTGATCGCGCTGGTCGACTACATCGAGATGATGCGCAAGACCGCGGGCATGCCCAATGTGCCCGCCATGGTGGTGGCGAAGACGTCGCTGTTCCGGGTCCCGCAGATCGCCGAAAGCATCATGCCGTTCTCGATCCTGATCGCGGGGATGTCCTGCTACCTCAACCTGTCGCGCCGGCTCGAGCTCGTGGTGGCGCGCGCCGCCGGCATGTCCGCCTGGCAGTTCATCTCGCCCGCGCTGGTGGTGGCGCTCGTCCTCGGCGTGCTCGCGACCTTGGCCTACAACCCCTTGGCGGCGGCCCTGCAGGAGCGCTCGAAACGCCTCGAGGTGGAGTTCCTCGGGGAGAATACGGAAGCCACCCTGCAGGCCGCCGGCAATGCGTTCTGGGTTCGCCAGCGCAACGCCGACGGCGAGTCGATCGTCAATGCCCAGACCAGCACCGAGCAGGGGGTGCGGCTCGGCGGGGTGACGGTATTTACGTACGATACCTCGGGTCGTTTCCTGGAGCGAATCGAGGCCAAGACCGCCGAGCTGGGGCGCGGCGTCTGGCGGCTGAGCGAGGCCCGGCTCTATTCCAACAATGCGCCGCCGACCGAGCGCAGCGAGTATCTTCTCAAGACTAGTCTGACCCCGGAACAGGTCCGCGAAAGCTTTGCCACCCCCGAGACCGTGCCATTCTGGCAATTGCCTCTGTATATCGAGATCGCGGAGCACTCCGGACTTGGGGCGGCCGGCTATCGATTACAGTACCAGAAGCTCATCGCCCGGCCCTTTGTACTGGCCTCCATGGTGTTGCTGGCAGGCGCCGTTTCTTTGCGCTTCTTTCGCTTCGGCGGCGTGCAGAGAATGATTTTGAGTGGCGCCGCCGCCGGCTTTCTGCTTTATGTTCTCTCCAAGGTTACCGACGATTTGAGCAAGGCTGAGCTGATGCATCCGACGGCAGCGGCTTGGCTGCCGGTCTTTGTCGGGGGGCTGACGGGGGTCGTGGCGTTACTGTACCAGGAGGACGGGTGATGGCCGTTTCGACCACCCCTCGTCCGCCCAGATGGATTCGCAAATGGAACGCGGCGCCCGCCATCGCGGCCGCGACCATTTTTGCATTGTCGTGGGTTGCGGCGATCGCGCCGGCCGCTGCGCAGACCGATCCGTTCCTCAACTTCCGCCAGCAGGTCCGGCCGACCCCGCCGAACGGGCCATCGCTCCTCAAGAAGGGCAATGGCGACCAGCCGATGCTCGTGAAGGCGAACGAGATCGACTACGACTACGCCAACAGTCGCGTCGCCGCGGTCGGCAACGTGCAGATCTACTACAATGGGGCCACGATCGAGGCCGATCGGATCGTCTACGACCAGAAGACCAAGCGGCTGCGCGCCGAGGGCAACGCCCAGCTGACGGAAGCCGACGGCAAGGTCACGCACGGCGAGATCATCGATCTCACCGACGACTACCGCGACGGCTTCGTCGATTCGCTGCGGGTGGAGACCGCCGACGACACGCGCATGGCGGCGCTGCGCGCCAACCGCAGCGAAGGCAACGTCACCGTGTTCGAGAACGGCGTCTACACCGCCTGTAAGCCCTGCGCCGACGATCCCAAGAAGCCGCCGCTGTGGCAGGTCAAGGCGGCGCGCATCATCCACAATCAAGCCGAGCGCATGATGTATTTCGAGGACGCGAGCCTCGAATTCTTCGGCGTTCCGGTCGGCTACTTCCCTTACCTGGCCGAGCCCGACCCGACGGTGAAGCGCAAGACCGGCGTGCTGATGCCGATCCTGTCCTCCTCGACGGTCTACGGGTTCGGCGTCGAGATTCCGTACTACTTCGCGCTGGCGCCGAATTACGATCTGACGATTTCGCCGCGCTTCACCACCCGGCAAGGTCCCCTTCTCCAGGGTGAGTTCCGCCATCGGCTGGAGGACGGCTCGTACACCATCCGCGCCGCCGGCATCTGGCAGCTCGACAAGGATTATTTCGGCGGCGACAACCCGACCCCGGGCTTCCGCGACTTCCGCGGCAGCGTGGAGACGTCGGGCAAGTTCAATCTCACCTCCAACTGGACCTGGGGCTGGGATGCGATCGCCGTCACCGACATCACCTTCCTGCAGGACTACAAGATCACCTCACTGCAGGCGCGCAATCCCGATCCGTTCGGCGCTTCGCTCACCGAGGGCACGTCTCAGCTCTGGCTGACCGGGCGCGGCGAGCGCAGCTATTTCGAAGCGCGCACCATGCACTACACCGGCTTCTCGACCTCCGACGTGCAGGGCGAGCTGCCCAACATCCTGCCGGTGATCGACTACAACAAGACCTTCGGCCAGCCGGTGTTCGGCGGCGAAGTGAGCTTCACCAGCAACTTCACCAGCCTGCAACGCGATCTCGCGAGCTTCGATGCGATCAGCGCCAACGCGGTCAACAATGGCCTGTGCAGCCAGGCGAGCGCCGATCCGGCGGTGAAAGTGCCGGCGAACTGCCTGCTGCGCGGCATTCCGGGCGAATACACGCGCTGGACCTCCGAAGCCTCGTGGCGGCGCCAGTTCGTCGATCCGTTCGGTCAGGTGTTCACCCCCTTCGCATCGCTGCGCGTCGATCTCGCGACCGCCTCGATCGACCAGCAGGTCGGCGTCTCGAACTACATCGAGACCGGAAACACCGACCTCGCGCGCGTGATGCCGACCGTCGGTTTCGAGTACCGCTACCCGTTCATCAACGTGCAACCGTGGGGAACGCAGACGATCGAGCCGATCGCCCAGGTCATCGCCCGGCCGAACGAGCCGAATATCGGCCGCCTGCCGAACGAGGACGCCCAGAGCCTCGTCTACGACGACACCAATCTGTTCAAGATCGACAAATTCTCGGGCTACGACCGGGTCGAGGGCGGTGGCCGCTCGAACGTGGGCATCCAGTACACCGCGCAATTCAACCGTTTCGGCAACTTCAACGCCCTGTTCGGCGAGTCGTACCAGCTGTTCGGCACCAATTCGTTCGCGGTCAGCGATCCGACCAACACCGGCGTCAACAGCGGCCTCGACACCAACCGCTCGGACTATGTCGCCCGGCTGCAATACCAGCCCAACCGCATCTACCAGTTCACGTCCCGCTTCCGTTTCGACGAGAACGACTTCACGCTGAAACGGCTGGAGGTCGAGGGCGCGGCCAACTTCGACCGGTGGCGGCTGACCATGCTCTATGGCGACTATGCGGCCCAGCCCGAGCTCGGGTTCCTCAACCGGCGCGAAGGCGTGCTGGCCATGACGTCGTACAAGATCAACCCGAACTGGTCGGTCTCCACGGCATTGCGCTACGACATCGAAGCCGGCAAATTCGATCAGACGCGGTTCAGCGTCGGCTATATCGACGACTGCTACATGCTGAGCCTCGTCTACATCGGCGACTTCACGGCCAGCGGCAATGTTCAGGCCAACAACACGGTCATGTTGCAGATGAGCCTGCGGACCCTCGGCGGCACGGACGGCGGCCAGCACTAGGGCCCCGGTAGGGCCCCGGTGGAGGGCCCTCGGAAGCAATAATCTTGCCACCATGCTCGCCTAAGGGCGGGCGGCGGCGCCGGACGGCGGTCGGCATGGCGATACAATGATACAATAGAGCCAGTTACGATGAGCACCTGGATGCGAGACATGATGAAACGACCCGCAATCGCCGCGCGCCTCGCGGCGGTGGCGATCGTCGCGGCGGTCGTGGCTTTCCCGCAGGCGGCCTCTGCCCAGCACGTCGCCGTGATCGTCAACGGCGCTCCGATCACCACCTATGACATCGAACAACGCATCAGGTTCACCGCGCTGGCGACCCACAAGACCCCGTCGCGCCAGGAGGTCATCCAGGACCTGATCGACGAGAAGCTCAAGGTGCAGATCGGCGAGCGCTACAAGCTCGAAGTCTCCGATACCGAGGTCAACGCCTCGTTTGCCAGCATCGGCCAGCGCATGCGCATGACCCCGCAGCAGCTCACGGCGGAGCTGGCGCGCAACGGCGTCGACGCTCAGACGCTCAAGTCCAAGATCCGCTCCGACATCGCCTGGCAGCAGATCGTGCGCGGCAAGTTCCAGTCGAGCCTGCAGGTCCGCGAGAAGGACGTGTTCGCGAAGCTCGCTGCCAACCCCGACGAGAAGAAGAAGGACACCGGGTACGAATACACGCTGCGGCCGATCCTGTTCATCGTGCAGGCCGGATCGTCCGAGGCGGCGATCGACGGCCGCAAGCGCGAGGCGGAGGCCCTGCGCGGGCGATTCGAGAATTGCAACAGCGGCCTCACCTTCGCGCACGCCTTGCGCGACGTCGCCGTGCGCGACCCGATCGTCAAGTCATCCGCCGATCTCGGGCCCGAGCTGCGCAAGATCCTCGATGGGATCGAGGTCGGCAAGCTGACCAGCCCCGAAGTCACGCCGCAGGGCGTGCAGATGTTCGCGCTGTGCGCGCGCAAGGAGAACAAGCTCGACGCCGCCGGCACCAAGGAAGTGCGGGATCAGATGTTCGCCGAGCAGTTCCAGGCCAAATCCAAGCGCTACCTCGAGGTCCTGCGCAAGAGCGCGATGATCGAGGTGAAGTGACGCGCCGTGCCGCGAGCTTCCGTTCGCCGTCCCACGCTTCCTTTGGCGCTCACGCTCGGCGAGCCGGCGGGCATCGGGCCGGACATCGCGATCGCAGCATGGTGGAACCGCGCTGCGCTCGACCTGCCTGCGTTCTATCTCATTGCCGATCCCGACCACCTGGCGCGGCGCGCCGAGCAGCTCGGTGTGCCCGTTCCGCTGCGGTCGGTCACGCCGGCTGCGGCGGCGGCCGCCTTCGCGACGGCCCTGCCGGTGGTCGATCTCGAGGTCGCGGTCGATGCCGCGCCGGGCCGACCCGACGCCTCGAGCGCGCCCGCCGCAATCGCCGCCATCCGGCGCGCCGTGGCGGACGTCATGGCGGGCGAGGCGAGCGCGATCGTGACCAATCCGGTCGCCAAGAACGTGCTCTACAAATCCGGCTTCGCCGAACCGGGCCACACCGAGTTCCTCGCCCGGCTCGCGGCCGAGGCGACCGGCACCGCGCTGCATCCCGTCATGATGCTGTGGTCGCCCGAGCTCGCGGTCGTTCCGGTCACCATCCACCTGCCCCTCGCCCAGGTGCCGGGCACGCTCGATCGCGATCTCATCGTCACCACCGGACGGATCGTCGACCGCGACCTGCGCGATCGCTTCGGCATCGCGCGGCCCCGGCTTGCCGTCGCCGGCCTTAACCCCCATGCGGGCGAGGAAGGCGCGCTCGGGCCCGAGGATCTCGCCGTCGTCAAGCCGGCCGTCGATCGCCTGCGGGCCGAAGGCATCGACGCGCGCGGACCGCTGCCGGCCGACACCATGTTTCACGCTGCCGCGCGCGCGTCCTACGACGCCGCGCTGGCAATGTATCACGATCAGGCGCTGATCCCGATCAAGACGCTCGCGTTCGATCACGCCGTCAACGTCACGCTCGGCCTGCCCTTCGTGCGAACGTCGCCCGATCACGGCACCGCCTTCGATATCGCGGGGACCGGCCGCGCCGATCCATCCTCGCTGATCGCGGCGATCCGGCTGGCGGCGCGGCTCGCCGCGCGCGCTCCCGCCGACGCCGCAGCCTAGCTCATGCGACAGCGAGCGAGAGGCCCCCTCGCCGCCACGGAACCGCACCGATGATGGCCGCGATCGACGACCTGCCGCCGCTGCGCGAGGTGATCCGGCGCCA
>DASTZX010000215.1:0-5875 GCA_035764045.1 Xanthobacteraceae bacterium
CTGCCGCCGGCGACATCGGCGCACGGCGCCCTGCTCGCCCACATCACCGGCGGCCATGTCGAGACCATCGATGCGGGCCCGCGCTCGTTCCAGCCCATGAACGTGAATTTCGGCCTGTTTCCGCCGCTCATGCGCTCGCCAATCCGCACGCCGGACGGCGGGCGGTTGCGCGGGCCGGCGAAGTCGGTGGCCAAGAAGCAGGCGCTCACCGCCCGCGCGCTCGACGATCTCGCGCGCTGGATCGACGGCGAGCACGTGGCTGCGGCCGAATAGACGTCGACCCACTTTCGGAGTGACTCTCTAGGCTAGAAGCTGCCGCGCCGCGCGGCGCGCCACAGGATCCATTGGCGGCGCCACGGGGCGAGCTCGATCGGCCGGAACGGATCGGGGTTGCGCTCGATGCGGTCGAGCAGCGGAGCGACCAAGGCGAGCGGCAGAAACGCCGGCCGCGCGGAGGACGCAACGCTCCCCCAGCCGCGGCGTGCCTCGGCGAGACGCTCGCGCGCCACCTTGGCGAGCTCCGCAATGGCAGCCTTGAGCCCCGCTCCGGCCGTGCCGCTCGTCACCTCGTCGGGCTGCACGCCGTGGCGTTGCAAGAGGTCGAGGGGAATGAAGATCCGGCCATGCACGGCGTGCGCCGGCAGCGCGCGCATCAGGGCGGCCAGCGCATACGCCGCGCCGCCCGCGCCAGCGACGTCGCTCACGCGCGCGCCGGGATCGAGAATCCGCCCGGCAAGCTCGAACAACGTTGACGCGGTCTGCCGGCCATAGGTTTCGAGCTCGGCGAGCGTGCGGACGGGCTCGCGGTAGAGATCGCGGCCGCGGGCGTCGATCAGCATCTGCAGCGGCTCGCCCGGCAGCGCGCAGCGCGCGATGGTGTCGATCAGCGCGGCGGCCACCGGATGGGCCCTCACCTCCCCGTGCGCCCGGCCGGCCAATGCGTCGCGCCACCATTGCAGCCGGATCTCGCCGGTAAGCGCCTCACGCGCGATCTCGCCCACGCGCGCGATCTCGATGTTGAAGGCCTGCAGCGCATGCAGATGAGGCCGCCGCTCCGCGGGCGCGAACAGATCGGCGAGAAACCGGTCATGGTCGGCCTCCCGCACCAGCGCCTCGCAATGGCGATAGGCTTCCTGCATCGCGCTGCCGTTCGATCATGATCTGCGAGCGGATGAAATTGGCGCCCGCCGATCTGTGCCGGGACCATGATCCCTTCAAAAAACCGCCGTCCAGTCTGCGGGACGCTAATCGACCGCGAGAAGCAGCGCGGCGACGCGCCGGCGCTCCCCCATCAGGATGTTGTAGGTCATCACGGCCGAACCTGTGGTCATCGATTCGACCGCGATGCCGCGCTCGGTGAACTGCGCCTTGAGCTCGCGCGGCAGCGCCCAGGGATCGCGGCCGGTGCCGATGAGGCAGAGCTCGAGCGGCGGCGTGGCGGCAAAGACCAGCGCGAACGCCGGTTCTCCGATCTCCTGCGGCCGGTGGACGGGACTCGGCCAGATGCCGTCGGGCAGGCACAGGAGCGAGCCGCGGTGGGACATGCCGGCGAAGCGAAACCCGCCCTTGCCGTAGGCCTCGATCTCGGCCGCATATGGCAGGTGCGGGCTGTCGCGATCCACCGTGCGATCACCGGCGCGCCGGGCTGGGCGACTTGACGGATGGTTTCGCAGCGGGCTTGGCGGGCGTCTCGTCCCGCGCTTCTTCCTGCGCGACCGTGCGGGCGGTGCGGACGCCGAGATAGATCAGGATCGGCGAGGCGATGAACACTGACGTGTAGGTGCCGACCAGGACCACGCCGAACATCATCGTGGCGGTGAAGCTGTGGATCGCCTGTCCGCCGAACAGAAGCAGCGCGAGCAGCGACATCGCGACCGTCACGTGGGTGATGACCGAGCGCGACAGCGTCGAGTTGATCGAGACGTTGAGCAGCTCGGGCATCGGCATCTTCTTGTAGCGCCGCAGCATCTCGCGGATACGGTCGTAGATCACGACCGTATCGTTGAGCGAGTAGCCCAGGATGGTGAGCAGCGCCGCGATGCTGGTGAGGTCGAAATCGACCTGCGTGAGCGACATGAAGCCCAGCGTGAGCACGATGTCGTGCACGTTCGCGATCATGGCGCCGAGCGCGAACTGCCACTCGAAGCGGAACCAGAGATAACAGAGGATCGCCGCGATCGCGGCGAACATGCCGAGAATGCCGGTGTAGAGGAGCTCGCCCGAGACACGCGGGCCGACCACCTCGACCCGGCGGTAGTCGAGCGTATCGCCGAACGCCTGGCGCACCTTCTCGACCGCGGCCTGCTGCTCCTTTTCGCCGCCCGGCTGCTCGGCGATGCGGATCAGCACCTCGTCCGGGCCGCCGAACTGCTGGAGCTGGAAGTCGCCGAGCTTCAGGCCCTCGATGGTGGTGCGCATCTGCGCGAGATTGGCCGCGCCCACTTTTTCGCGCACCTCCATCAGGGTGCCGCCCTTGAAGTCGATGCCGAAATTCAGCCCGTGGGTGAAGTACAGCACGATGGCGAGGATCGACATCAACGCCGAGATCGGGAAGCTGATCCGGCGGAAGCGGATGAAATCGAACGTGGTGTCGTCGGGAACGATGCGGAGGAGCGGGATGCGCACGGCAGGTTCTCTCTTCTTGTTCCGCGCGCCTCAGATCGGCACGTGCTGCGGGCGGATCATGCGCACCCAATAGGCGACGATCAGCCGGGTCAGGGTGAAGGCGGTGAACAGGGTCGTGAGAATGCCGACGCCGAGCGTCACCGCGAACCCTTTCACGGGACCGGTGCCGATGAAAAACAGCACGGCGGCCGCGATGAAGGTGGTGATGTTGGAATCCAGGATCGTGGCGAGCGCGCGGGAGAACCCGGCATCGATCGCCGCGATGGCGCTGCGACCGTGGCGCACCTCCTCGCGGATGCGTTCGTAGATCAGAACGTTCGAATCGACCGCGATGCCGACCGTGAGCACGATGCCGGCGATGCCGGGAAGCGTAAGCGTCGCGTTGAGCAGCGACAGGATGCCGAAGATCATTCCGACGTTGACGGCGACGGCGATGTTGGCGAACAGGCCGAACAGGCCGTAGGTCGCCAGCATGAACAGGATCACCAGGGCGGCGCCCACGACGGAGGCGTATTTGCCCTTGGTGATCGAATCCTGGCCGAGACCGGGGCCGACCACCCGCTGCTCGATCGGCGTGAGCCTGGCCGGCAACGCGCCGGCGCGCAGCACGATCGCCAGGCTGTTCGCCTGCTCGACGGTGAAGCTGCCGGTGATCTGTCCGCGGCCGCCCAGGATCGCCGATTGGATCACCGGCGCGGAGACCACCTCGTTGTCGAGCACGATCGCGAACGGGCGGCCGATGTTCTCCTGGGTGACCTGGCCGAACTTGCGGGCGCCGGTCGCATTGAAGGTGAACTCGACGTCCGGGCGGCCGTTCTGGTCGAACCCGGTGCGGGCGTCGGTCAGGTCGGCGCCTTCGACCATCACCTGCTTGTAGACCAGATAGGGAATCTTCTGGTTCCCCTTGGTCTCGTACAGGATCTCCGAGTCGGGCGGCACGCCGGTCTGCAGCGCCTGCTGCGCCGGCATGGACATGTCGACGAGACGGAACTCGAGCTTCGCGGTACGGCCGAGAATATCGATCAGCTGGCGGGGATCGCCCAGTCCGGGGACCTGGACCAGGATGCGATCGATGCCCTGGCGCTGGATCGTCGGTTCGACCAGGCCAAGTCCGTTGACGCGCTTCTCGATGATCGGGATCGCCTGATCGATGGTCTGGCGAATGCGCTCATTCGACGCCGCCTCGGTCGGCGTGAGGCGGATCAGGCCGCCGCCGACGTTCGTCACGTCGAGCGTACGCTGGCCGGTGACGCCGATGATGTTGTTGGTGATCGGCTGCGACAGCTCGCGCAGCTTGGACAGCGCCGTGTCGAAGGTCGGGCCTTCGCGCAGGCGCACCTCGACGCTGCCGTTGCGCACCGTCGGCGCATTGGCCCAGGTGATCTTGGCCTCGCGCAGCGTCTTGATCGCGTCACCGCGCAGCGTGTCGAGCCGCTGCTTGAGCACGTCGTTCCGGTCCACCTCGAGGAGGATATGCGAGCCGCCCTGCAGATCGAGGCCGAGCACCACATAGCGCTGCGCCCATTCCGGCCAGCGCTTCACCGTCTGGGGCGAAATGAAGTTCGGAACCGCGAAGCCGCACACGATCGCCGCCGTCAGCAGAATGGCGATCGCCTTCCATCGCGTGAAATGAAGCATGATCCTCGTGTCCGTCCGAATTCCGCCGTCAGCTCGCGGCGGCGTCGTCCTGCACCGGCTCGCCCTTCGCCCGCACCTCGGAGACCATGTTCCTCATCTGCCGCACCCGCACGCCGTCGGCAATCTCTATCTCGATCTGATCGTCGTCGACCACCTTGGTCACCTTGCCCACCGTGCCGCCGCTGGTGATGACGCTGTCGCCGCGGCGCAGCTTCTTCACCATCTCCTGGTGCTGCTTCACGCGCTTCTGCTGCGGCCGCAGGATGAGAAAATACATGATGACGAAAATGGCGACGAACGGCAGGAGCCCGAAATAGCCTTCAAGTCCGCCGGACCCTGTGCCCTGGGCGTAGGCGGGCGTAATCCACATGGGTGATCTCCCTCCCCGGGTGGGACAAAACGGGGCCGGAATCCGAGAATTCGGCCCGACCCCGTGCTCGCGGCGAAATATAATGACCGTACGTGCGATTGCAACGCCGCGCCGAGCGGAATAACGCCGCGGCGCGGGCCCGCGAACGCCTTGCGGCGTGCGCCTCGCCCGGCTAAGGGAACCCCGCTTGGCGCGCGGACCCGAAGCTCGCGCGGTGCCTGCTGCCGAGGGGTCGCGAAGCTCAGGTTAAAAGACGGCGCCAGGACCATCCAGTTGCTGGTGTCCCTTCGATTACAACGTTCGCGTCAGGTCCCGCCAGGTTTTGCGGACGTCGGAATTGAGACACGAGCGCAAACGCAAGATCATGGCCGACAAGCACAAAATCGCCTCCACGCAGCCCGAATCCGATCTGCTGCGGCGCATTGCCGACGCCCTCGACCGGCTCGCCCCGCCGCTGCGCCCGGCCTCCGAGATCAAGTCAGCCGACGCCTTCGTCTGGCATCCCGGACGCGGGCTCGCCTCCGTGCCGCGCGTCAACCGCGTCGACATGTCCCTGCTCAAGGGCATCGATCGCATGCGCGATATTCTGGTCGAGAACACCGAGCGCTTCGCGCGCGGGCTGCCGGCCAACAACGCGCTCCTCTGGGGCGCGCGCGGCATGGGCAAGTCGTCCCTGGTCAAGGCGGCGCATGCCGGCGTGAACGCCGGGCTTGGTGCCAAAGCCGGCCTCCTCAAGCTGGTCGAGATCCATCGCGAGGACATCGAGAGCCTGCCCGAGCTGATGACGCTTCTGCGCGCGCAGCCCTATCGCTTCATCGTGTTCTGCGATGATCTGTCGTTCGACGTCGAGGATACGTCCTACAAGTCGCTCAAGGGCGTGCTGGAGGGCGGCATCGAGGGACGGCCGGAGAACGTGATCCTCTACGCGACATCGAACCGCCGTCACCTGATGTCGCGCGACATGCTGGAAAACGAGCGCTCGACCGCGATCAATCCGGGCGAGACGGTCGAGGAGAAAGTGTCGCTGTCGGATCGCTTCGGCCTGTGGCTGGGCTTCCACCGCTGCAGCCAGGATGAGTTCCTCGAAATGGTGGAAGGCTACGTGGCCCATTTTCGCATCCCGGTCGATGACGAGACGCTGCGCCGCGAGGCGCTCGAATGGGCGACCACGCGCGGCTCGCGCTCGGGCCGCGTCGCGTGGCAATACGTGCAGGACCTCGCCGGACGGCTCGGCGTCACCCT
>DASTZX010000216.1:0-6538 GCA_035764045.1 Xanthobacteraceae bacterium
GGGGACCTGCAGATTGCGGGCGACGAACGCGGCGGGTGAGCCGCTCTTTGCCGCCGTCATGGTGAAGACCACGAAATGGGCGCGGCCATCCGGGGTTCCAAAACGCTGCCCCGGCGCTGTCCCAAACGGCCCCTCCTCGACCGAAAAAATATTCGCCGGATAGTCCACCCGGGTTCCGGAGCTCGGGTCGGAGAACGCGCGCCAGCCGGGGTCCGCCGGGGCCGCATGAGACGGAATAACGAGCGTTGTGGCCGCCGCCAGCAAAATTCCGGCAACCGATCGTCTGCGTGCCATGGCCGAATCCTCGAGCGCCGAGATCAGGCCAACCGCCGAGTGGCTTGCGTGTTCCCCGCGCAGGTCCCGGGCGCTCCCACACCGTCAGGAACCTAACTCAGCTTCCAGGCGTTCTCAGAAGTTTTGGGAAGTAGCGCGGGCGGGTCCGAGCAACGGTTGGGGGAGGACATGAATCGGCCACCTGCTCAACCCGGCAACGGGACGGCAGTCAATCGAGCTGGCGAGAGCGAGCGGCCGATTCCCGGCAACAGCGAGCTCGCCCAGCTCATGCGCGCGTTCGACTGGGCCAGCACGCCCCTCGGGCCCCCGGAAAGCTGGCAAAAAAGTTTGAAAACCGCGGTCGGCATCATGCTGACATCGCGCCAGCCGATCTGGATCGGCTGGGGCCCCGACCTGATCTATCTCTACAACGATCCGTACAAATCGATCATCGGCGGCAAGCATCCCTGGGCGCTGGGCCAGCCCACCTCGGTGGTGTGGCGCGAGATCTGGCAGGAGATCGGCCCGATGCTGTCCCAGGCGATGGGCGGCAGCGAGGGCACCTATGTGGAGTCGCAGCTCCTGATCATGGAGCGCAACGGATATCCGGAAGAGACCTACTACACCTTCTCGTACAGCCCGATCCCGGCGGACGACGGCAGCGTCGGCGGCATCTTCTGCGCCAACACGGACGACACCCAGGGCGTGATCGGAGAGCGCCAGCTCGCGCTCTTGCGCGAGCTGGCAGCGACGACCGCCGAGGCGCGCACATGGGAGCAGGCGTGCGAGCGAAGCGCGCGCGCGCTGGCGACCAATGCCCGCGATCTGCCGTTTGCCATAATCTACATCCTCGAGCCGGACGGCCGAAACGCCGTGCTCGCCAGCACGACGGGATTTGAGAGCGATCACCCCGCGGTCGTGCCCACCTTGTCGCTCGATGGCCAGCGGATCTGGCCGTTGGCGGAGGTGCATGCGGATCTGCGGCCGCGTGTCGTCTCCGATCTCGACACGATGTTCCAGGCGCGCTTTCCGACCGGCGCCTGGCCGCTCGCCCCGATGAAGGCGGTGGTCCTGCCGATCCTGCCGAGCGGCGAAACCGGCAGGGCCGGCTTCCTGATCGCCGGCCTCAATCCGTACCGGTTGTTCGACGGCACCTATGCGGGCTTCATGACGCTGGTCGCCGGGCAGATCGCGGCGGCGATCGCCAACGCCGAAGCGTACGAGCAGGAACGCCGGCGCGCCGAGGCCTTGGCCGAGATCGACCGGGCGAAGACCGCATTCTTCTCCAATGTGAGCCACGAATTCCGCACGCCCCTGACGCTCATGCTCAGCCCGCTCGAGGAGGCGCTGACCAAGCCGCCAGACCAGATCCTTCCGGCAAACCGCGCGCTCATCGCGGTCGCCCACCGCAACGGCACCCGCCTTCTCAAGCTGGTCAACTCGCTGCTCGACTTCTCGCGCATCGAAGCCGGGCGGGCGCGGGCGAGCTTCGAACGAGCCGACCTCGCACGGACTACCGCCGAGGTCGCTTCCACCTTCGCATCGACCCTGGAGCGCGCCGGTCTGCGGCTTCGGCTCGATTGCCCGGCGTTGCCGCAGCCGGTCTACGTCGATCGCGACATGTGGGAGAAGATCGTCCTCAATCTCGTCTCCAATGCCTTCAAGTTCACGTTCGAGGGCGAAATCTCGGTGAGCGTGCGGCCGAGCCGGGACGGACATTCGGCCGAGCTCGTCGTGCACGACACCGGCATCGGCATCGCGCCGGCGGATCTGCCGCGGCTGTTCGAGCGCTTCCATCGCATCGAAGGGGCGCGCAGCCGCAGCATCGAAGGCAGCGGCATCGGGCTCGCGCTCGTGCAGGAGCTGGTCAAGCTGCACGGCGGACGGATCGCCGTCGAGAGCGAACTGGGCAAGGGGACCGCCTTCACGATCACCCTGCCGTTCGGACGCGAACACCTGCGCGCGGACAGCATCGACGCCCACCCGCAGGCCATGTCGACGGCGGTGCGCGCACAAGCCTATCTGCAGGAGGCGGCGAGCTGGCTCGGGCACGACGAGACGGCGGACAGTCTTGCGGCGTCCGGGCCGCACGACGTGGGCGGAGCGCCGATCGCACAAGACGGGGTGCAGGACCTCGTGCTGCTTGCGGACGACAACAGCGACATGCGCCGCTACCTCGAGCGACTGCTCACGTCGGCCGGGTATCGCGTCGAAGCGGTCGCGGACGGCGAGGCCGCGCTGCACGCCGCGCACGACCTCAAGCCGGCGCTGGTCCTCTCCGACGTCATGATGCCGAAGCTCGACGGCTTCGCGCTGCTGACGGCCATACGCCACGACGCAGAGCTGCAGGACACGCCGGTGATCCTGCTCTCGGCGCGGGCCGGCGAGGAGGCCAAGGTGGAGGGCCTGGAGGCCGGCGCCGACGACTATCTGACCAAACCGTTCTCCGCCCGCGAGCTCACCGCGCGGGTCGAGACGAACCTTCGGCTCGCCAAGATGCGGCGGGAGACGGCGCGCACGCTGCACGAGGAGGCGCAGACGCTCGAGCTCCTCAATCGGGTCGGCGCCGCGGTGGCAGCCGAGATCGACCTCGAGAAAGCCGTGCAGGTGGTCACCGACACGGCGACGCAGCTGTCCGGCGCCGCGTTCGGGTCGTTCTTCTACAACGTCGTCGACGCGAAGGGCGAATCCTACATGCTCTACGCGCTGTCCGGCGCTCCGCGCGAGGCATTCGCCAAGTTTCCGATGCCGAGGAATACCGGGGTGTTCGCGCCGACGTTCCGCGGCGAAGGCATCATCCGCTCGCCCGACATCACCAAGGATCCGCGCTTCGGCAAGAATGCTCCCCATTACGGCATGCCGAAGGGGCATCTGCCGGTGTGCAGCTATCTCGCCGCCCCGGTCGTCTCGCGCGGCGGCGAGGTGCTGGGCGGGTTGTTCTTCGGCCATCCGGAGCCGGACCGGTTCGATGCCCGCGCGGAGCGGATCGTCGGCGCGATCGCGGTGCAGGCCGCGATCGCGATCGACAAGGCGAGACTGTACCGCGCGGCACAGGACGAGATCGAACGCCGCAAGCGGGTCGAGGCGGCGTTGCGCGACAGCGAGCAGCAACTGGAGACGAGGGTGAAGGTGCGCACCGCGGAGCTCGCGGCCGCGAATGCGAGGCTCATCCGCGAGGCCGAGAGCCGGGAGCGCGCCGAGGGACGCTTCCAGCTCATGGTGCAGGGCGTGACCGACTACGCCCTTTACATGCTGGACCCGGATGGCATCGTGAGCAACTGGAATGCCGGCGCCGAACGCATCAAGGGCTATCGCGCCGACGAGATCGTCGGACGTCACTTCGAGACCTTCTACACGGCCGAGGATCGCGCCGCCGGCGCGCCGGCGCGGGCGCTCGAAACCGCGAGGACCCAAGGAAAGTTCGAAGCCGAGGGACTACGGGTTCGCAAGGACGGCACGAAGTTCTGGGCCAGCGTCGCCATCCATCCGATCCGCGACCGGACCGGTCAGCTGATCGGCTTCGCCAAGATGACCCGCGACGTCACCGAGCGGCGGGAAGCGCAGGCGGCGCTGCAGCGTGCGGAGGAGCAGCTGGTGCAGGCGCAGAAGATGGAGGGCATCGGCCAATTGACCGGCGGCGTCGCGCACGACTTCAACAACCTGCTCACCGTGATCATGGGCAATCTCGAGTCGGTGCAACGCAACCTGCGACCGACCACGGCGGACGCCGAACGGATCGCCCGCTCGGTCGACAACGCGATGCGCGGCGCGCAACGGGCGGCGTCGCTGACCCAGCGCCTGCTGGCCTTTTCCCGGCGCTCGCCGCTCGAGCCGAAACCGGTCGAGATCAGCCGCCTCGTGTCCGCGATGTCCGAGCTCCTGCGCCGCACGCTGGGCGAGCAGATCGCGATCGAAACCGTGCTTGCCGGCGGCCTATGGCGCGTTCACGCCGACCCGACCCAGCTCGAGGTCAGCATTCTCAACCTGGCGGTGAATGCGCGGGACGCAATGCCGAGCGGCGGAAAGCTGACGATCGAGACCGCCAATGTCTATCTCGACGAGACCTATGCGGCGGCGCAGGCCGAGGTGGTGCCGGGGCAATACGTGGTGCTCAGCGTGACCGACACCGGGACGGGCATGTCGCGCGAGGTGCTGTCGCGCGCATTCGAGCCGTTCTATACCACCAAGGACATCGGACAGGGCACCGGCCTCGGCCTCTCGCAGGTCTACGGATTCGTGAAGCAGTCGGGCGGCAACGTCAAAATCTACAGCGAGGCGGGCCACGGCACGACGGTGAAGATCTATCTTCCGCGCCTGCTCTCCGGCGACGACGCGCTGGCGGCGCCGCAAGCAGAGGCAAGCGCGCCGAAGAGCTCGCGCGGACAGATCATCCTGGTCGTCGAGGACGAGGAGGATGTACGCGCCTACACGACCGCCATCGTGCGCGAACTGGGCTATCAGGTGCTGGAAGCGGCGACCGGTGCGACGGCCCTCCAGGCGCTCAACCAGAACCCTGAGATCGCGCTTCTGTTCACCGACGTCGGGCTGCCCGGCGGCATGAACGGCCGCCAGCTCGCGGATGCGGCGCGCAAGGTGCGGCCCGATCTCAAGATCCTGTTCACCACCGGCTATGCGCGCAACGCCATCGTGCACGATGGGCGCCTCGACCCGGGCGTCCTGCTGATCACCAAGCCGTTCACCTACGCGGCGCTGGCCGCGAAGCTCAGCGACGCGCTCGACGCGCAAGCGCAACAGGGGCGCATCCTGCTGGTCGAGGACGAGCCGCTCGTCCAGCTCCTGGCGACCGAATATCTCGAAGAGCTCGGCTATCGGGCCGAGGCCGCCGCCTCGGCCACGGAAGCGATCAACAAGGCCAAGCTGCTCAACGGCCAGATCGATCTCGCCATCGTCGACATCGGCCTGCCCGACCGCAAGGGCGACGTGCTGGTGAGCGAGCTGCGCGCGCTCTACCCGCACCTGCCGGTCGTGATCACCAGCGGCTACGACGAGCCGCGCATCCCGCGGTTCGGCGGCGATGGCGGCGTCGCGTTCATGCGCAAGCCGTATTCGCGCGACGACATCGAGAAGGCCATGGCGGACGCCGGCAAGCCGCGGGGCTCTGGCAAGGGCTGATCGCGGCGCGTCCAGGTTCGCGCATTCGTGCGACCTCGGCTCTGGAGGTCGCGCGGAATCTTTAAATCCTCGTACTCACACGCCCGACTTCCCCCGACACGCTCTGCGCGTGCCTGTGATATTCTTCACGGCGCGACGAATCACCAGCCGAAACGTGCTTCGATCCGCTTTAGGCGAACTTTGCAACGAGAGGGGGCCATGCTGGGGAGATTGGGGACTGGCAGAGGTGTCGCACTCCGACTTTTCGGATTCATTGTGCTGACAATCGCCATCAGCGGCGCCGCACGCACACAGTCAGCAGCGCAAACGCCTGGCCGCGAGCTGGTGGACCAAATCGGCATAGAAAACATCATGACGTTTCCGATGCATCGGTCCATGCTGACCTTCATGAGGCCATTGCAGGCGGTGAACAAAAGCCGGGAGCAAGAGGTATTCGAGGTTTTCGACAAAATGGTCATGCCCCAGGCCATGCTGGTGTTCACAGCCGAGCCGGTCAAGAACATGATTGCCAAATACTATGACGACAATTTTTCCATATTGGAGCTGAAAGAGCTGAACTCGTTCTTCTCTACACCGACCGGCAAAAAGTTTGCCAGCAAAGGCTCGTTGCTGAACGACGGCCTAGCAACGCTTACGGTACGTCTTTTTGCGACGGCCACGGTACAACACGCGTTACGTGTCGGAGTAGAAGAAATTCAAAAGCGCGGAATGGTCATACCCAAACCGCAGACTCCTTAGCCGAGTCCGCGACGAAACATTCCCGGGTTTCGCTTTCGCTCAACCCGGGCTACGGCTCATTGCCGTTCAGTTCGCGCCATCGAGCAATGCCGTTCAGTTCGCGCCATCGAGCAATCGTCGGGCAATGACTTGCGCCTGGATCTCGGCGGCGCCCTCGAAGATCGACAGGATGCGGGCATCGCAGAGAATGCGCGACACCGGATATTCGAGCGCGAATCCGTTGCCGCCGTGGATCTGAACCGCGTTGTCGGCAGCCGCCCAGGCGACCCGAGCGGCGAGAAGCTTGGCCATGCCGGCCTCGAGATCGGAGCGCCGGCCCTTGTCCTTCTCACGCGCCGCATAATAGGTGATCTGGCGCGCGATCATGATCTCGACCGCCATCATGGCGATCTTG
>DASTZX010000217.1:0-21554 GCA_035764045.1 Xanthobacteraceae bacterium
ACATGGTCGCGATCGACGCGCTGGCGGCGATCTCGGACAGTGCGCTCACCAGCGACACCGCGATCGAGATCGCGGCGAGCGGCCTGCCGACCACCTTCGTGCCGGGGCGCAACCTGGTGTTCTTCTCGCTCGCCGGCGCGCTCGCCTACCGGCGGGGCGCGAAGCACCTTGTCGCCGGCATGTGCGAGACCGATTTTTCCGGCTATCCGGACTGCCGCGACGACACGGTCAAGGCGATGCAGGTGGCGCTCGGGCTCGGCATGGACCGGCGCTTCGTCATCCATACGCCGCTGATGTGGATCGACAAGGCGGCGACCTTCGCGCTCGCGGAGGCGATCGGCGGTGATGCGTTGATCGCCCTGCTGGTGGAGCAAACCCACACCTGCTATCTCGGCGACCGCTCGCACCGGCATGACTGGGGGTTTGGCTGCGGCGCGTGCCCAGCCTGCAAGCTGCGGGCGCAAGGATTCGCCCGATGGAAGGCCTCGCGAGGATGATGGAGACGGAGCAGCGGCGGCGGCGCGAGGGCCTGATTTTTCTTGTGCTGTTCGGCCTCACCATTCCGCTCGCCAACTGGCTGATCGGGCACGCCGGCACGACCTGCGTGCCGCAGGGGCCGTGCCTGGTGCCGGTGCTGCCCGGCCTGATGGCGCCCTCCGGCGTGACCATGATCGGCGTCGCGCTGGTGCTGCGCGACCTGACGCAGCGCCGGCTCGGCACCCGCGTCTCGGCGCTGGCCGTCCTCGCCGGGGCGGCGCTCTCGGCGCTGCTCGCGCCGCCCGCGCTCGTGATCGCATCGGCCGCCGCCTTCCTGTTGTCCGAGGGCGCGGACCTCGCAGTCTACACGCCGCTCGCGCGACGGCGCCTCGTGGTCGCGGTCGTCGCGTCGAGCCTGGTCGGACTGGTGATCGACTCGATCGTCTTCCTGTGGCTCGCGTTCGGCTCGCTCGATTTTCTCGCCGGCCAGGTGGTCGGCAAGGCCTGGATGGTGCTGTTGTCGATTCCATTCGTTGCCTGGCTGCGCCGGCGCGACGAGCGGCTCGGCCTGAACACCTCAACGTGACCGAGAGGCGCCCATGAGCCCTGCCGCCTACGACAAGCTGCGTGACGTCACCACCGCGACGATCACCACCATGCTGCTCAAGAAGGGCATCCGCCGCTGCTGGATGGACGGCCCGATGCCGCTCGGCCACAGCGGGCGACGCCTGATCGGGCCCGCCTTCACGCTGCGCTTCGTGCCGGTGCGCGAGGATCTCGCCACCCCGGAAAGCTGGGGCAAGCCGATCTCCACCCGCGCCGCGATCGAGGACATGCCGGAGGGCGCCATCGCGGTCGCCGACGCCATGGGGCTGAAGACCGCGGGCATCTTCGGCGACATCCTGGTGATGCGGATGGCGCGGCGCGGCGTCACCGCGCTCGTGACCGATGGCGTGATCCGCGACAAGGCCGGCGTGCTTGCGACCCAACTGCCGGTGTGGTGCGCCGGAACGGCGGCGCCCGCGTCGGTCAACGGGCTCACCTTCGTGGGCTGGAACGAGCCGATCGCGTGCGGCGGCTGCGCGATCTTCCCGGGCGACCTCATCGTCGCCGACGACGACGGCGCGGTGGTGGTTCCGCAGAACCTGATCGACTTCGTGGTCGCCGAAGGCGAGGAGCACGAGCGCTACGAGAGCTGGGTCGTGAGCGAGGTCGAGAAGGGCGTCAAGCTGCCGGGCCTCTATCCGCCCAACGAGGAGGCGAAGAAACGCTACGAGGCGTGGAAGAAGGGGAAATAATGCAAACCGTCATGGCCGGGCTTGTCCCGGCCATCTCAATAAGGCAGGCACACTGCTCACCTGAGCGAGATGCGCGGGACAAGCCCGCGCATGACGGAGCGGATAGCCGATGTTCTTCATCCTCTCCAAGATTATCGGCTTCTTCGCGCTACCCTCGGATATCGCGGCGACATTGGCCGCGCTCGGCGTCGTGCTGCTGTTCACCCGCTTCAAGCGAATCGGACGCGCGCTCGCGGCCATCGGGGTCGTGCTGCTGATCGTCGCCGGGCTCACGCCGCTCGGCAACGCGCTGATATTGCCGCTCGAGCAGCGCTTCCCGCCCTGGGATGCCGCGCATGGCGCGCCGAACGGAGTGATCGTGCTGGGCGGCGCGATCGATCCCGAGGTTTCGGCCGCGCGCGGCACGCCCGCCCTCAACGAGGCGGCGGAGCGCATCACCACGGCGACGGCGCTGGCGCGCCGATATCCCGCCGCGCGCATCATCTACAGCGGCGGCAATGCGAGCCTCGTGCTCGCCGGCGGGATCGAGGCCGATCATGCGGCCGACCTGTTCGAGAGCCTCGGCATCCCGCGCGCCCGCGTCGAGATCGAGCGCCGCTCCCGCAACACCATCGAGAACGCCGAATTCAGCAAGGCCATGGCGACGCCCAGGCCGGGCGAGCGCTGGCTGCTCGTCACCTCGGCCTATCACATGCCGCGCGCCATCGGAGCGTTTCGCCGCGCCGGCTTTGCGGTCGAAGCCTGCCCGGTCGACTGGCGCACGCGCGGGCCGATCGATCTCGCGCGTCCCTTCGATACGGTGGCCGCCGGCCTCGCCCGGACCGACACCGCCATCCATGAATGGATCGGTCTCGCCGCTTACTGGCTGACCGGCCGCAGCTCGGACCTGTTTCCTGCGCCCTGACGGTCGGGTAGAATGCCGGCAAGTGCGAACGGTCGAGTTGGGCAGAGCGAGTGCTCAGGAGACGTGGCGTCCCCTGGCTGATCGTCATTCGCCATTCGCCAACAAGCGGAGACAATCCCCATGAACATCCATACGCCGGCGCCCACCAAAGCCCCCAAGGGCATGTCGGATGCGGAATGGCAGGCGCGTATCGATCTTGCCGCCGTCTATCGGCTGGTCGCGCATCACGGCTGGGACGATGTGATCTACAATCACTGCTCGATGCGTGTGCCCGGCGAGCCGTCCAAGCTCCTGATGAAGCAGCACGAGCTTCTGTGGACCGAAGTGACGGCGTCGAACCTGGTCAAGGTTGACATGAATGACGACCTCGACGAGCGCGCGGGCGTCAACCGGCCGGGCTTCACCCTGCACGGCGGCGTGCTGCGCGGACGGCCGGACGTCAACTGCGCGGTGCACATCCACACCGAGACCGGCATGGCGCTCGCCGGGCTCAAAGGCGGCCTGCGGATGCTGTCGCAGGAGGCGATCCGGTTCTACGGCGCGATCGGCTACCATCCTTATGAGGGCCTGACCGAGGACTTCACCGAGCGCGAGCGCATCATCGCCCATCTCGGCAACAACCGCGCGCTGGTGCTGCAGAACCACGGCCTGCTCACGGTCGGCAAGACCGCCCGCGACGGCTTCGTCTTCATGAAGTACCTGCTCGAAGCCGCCGAGATCCAGCTCAAGATGATGGCGACGGGCGCGGAGCTGATCGAGATCCCGGACGAGATCTGCAGGAAGACGGCGGCGCAATACGTCAAGCACGACAGCGGCCGCGGCTCGGCCGATTGGCCGGGCTACCTGCGCATCCTCGACGGGCTCGATCCGAGCTATCGCACCTGAGGCAGGCTCAATCCGTCATGCCCGCGCTTGTCGCGGGCATCCACGTCTTATCGCATTGTCGGTAGGACAGACGTGGATGGCCGGGGACATAGGCGAGCGAAGCGACGTCGTCCTTCGAACGGCTATGGCCCGGCCATGACGCAGCAGGAGACATGATCATGCTCGATATCACCAAACCCGCGCGAACGCGGATTCCGTTCGATGCGAGCCGGCTCGACCGCGCGATGGAGGAGGCCGGCATCGACGTGCTGCTCGCTACGTCGAAGCACAATGTGCAGTATCTCACCGGCGGCCACCGCGCGTTCTTCTTCGACTACATGGATGCGATGGGGCTGAGCCGTTATCTGCCGGTCTTCGTCTATCCGAAAGGCGCGCCCGACAAAGCGGCGTTCTTCGGCCATCGGCTCGAAGGCTTTCAGAAGGAGAACGAGCCGTTCTGGGTCGGCGAGGCGCAGACGACCTCGTCGGGATCCGTCGACGTGATGGAGAAGGCGGCCGCCTATATCCGCAAGTCCGGCATACCGGCGCGCCGGATCGGCGCCGAACTCGCCTTCCTGCCGGTCGATTCCGGCGCCGCCCTGCGCAACGCATTCCCCGACAGCGAGATCTCGGACGCGCTGTTCGTGCTCGAGCGGCTGCGCGCGATCAAGAGCGCGGACGAGCTCGCGAAGCTCAAGGTCGCCTCCGAGGCGGTGGTCGGGTCGATGCTGGCCGTGATCGCCGGCCATGGACCGGGCGTGACCAAGCGCGAGCTCACCGAGGCGTTGCGCCGGGAGGAGACGAACCGCGGGCTCGTGTTCGAGTACTGCCTGATCACCGCCGGCACGAGCCTCAACCGCGCGCCGTCCGAGCAGCGCTGGGAAAAGGGGGACATCCTCTCGCTCGACTCCGGCGGCAACTACCACGGCTACATCGGCGACGTCTGCCGGATGGCGATCCAGGGCGAGCCGGACGGCGAGCTCGAGGATCTCCTGGGCGAGATCGAAATGATCCAGCGCGCCTGCATGAAGCCGATCAAGCCCGGCGTGCCAGGGGGTGAGATCTACGCTGCCGCGGATCCGCTGGTGCGCAAATCGAGGCAGCACAATCACATGCACTTCCTCGCCCACGGCATGGGGCTGGTGAGCCATGAGGCGCCGCGGCTCACCGCGTCGGGGCCGGTGCCCTACGACGCCTACGACGCGAGCCGTCCGCTCGAGCAAGGCATGGTGATCTCGGTCGAGACCACGCTGCAGCATCCCAAGCGCGGCTTCATCAAGCTCGAGGACACGGTCATCGTGACCGACAAGGGCTTCGAGATCTTCGGCGAGGGCGGACGCGGCTGGAATCGGGGAGGAACGCGGCCGTCGGCTTGACCGCGGTCGCGAGCCTCCAGGGTTTCGCGACGAGCTCACGATTGCAGAAGCCGTCGCGGGCCGCTTGCGTCAGGTACTGCTGCCGCCTCCGGGGCGATTGCCTCCGCCTCCACCTCCGCCCCCACCTCCGCCTCCTGGGCGGTTACCTCCACCTCCGGGGCGGCTGGCTCCGGGGCGACTGCCTTCGGGGCGATTGAAGCCCGGGCGGCCGGGCCGTCCCGGTCGAAATGCCGGTCCAGGTCGACGCCAACCGTGCCACCCGAGCGGGCCGCCCCACCCGAACCCGCGGCGCCAGCGGAAGCCACACCGGTACCACCCGGGACCTCGCCAGCCGGTCGGGTACCAGCAGTAGGGTCGCCCGCGCCAAGTGAACTGAACCGTGTCGATGACGGCGAGTTCATCGGCTGCTGCGCGCAAACCGTTCGGTGCAACAGCAGCAGCCTGGGAGGGACTGTTGATCGCAACGCTCGCGACAGCGAGCGCGACGACCGCAGCCGAGGACAAAATCAGTTTTCGCATTGTTTCCTCTCCGGTCAGCCGGCATCGCCCCACGACGTAACGCCGACGCTCAACCAACGGTTCGAGCGCGGCGAGATGCTCAAATGTGGGAATTGCGACACGTGGTGGGTGAGGTCGCAACAGGAAGCCCTTGCGGCGAGCGGTCTTGACGCTGCGGGTCCGCATGCCCAATCAGTCGGGATCGAGTTTGAGGACTGCGATGAGTTACGCCGTCAAGGAAATCTTTCTGACGCTGCAGGGCGAGGGCGCCCACGCGGGCCGGGTTTCGGTGTTTTGCCGGTTCTCGGGCTGCAATCTGTGGTCGGGCCGCGCGGAGGACCGCGCCGACGCGCAATGCAATTTCTGCGACACCGATTTCGTCGGCGTCGATGGCGGCGGGGGAGGCCGTTTCGCCGACGCGAGTGCGCTGGTCTCGGCCATCGAGCGCGCCTGGGGCGCCGGCCGCGCCGGCCGCTACGTGGTGCTGACCGGCGGCGAGCCGTTGCTGCAGGTCGATGCGCCGCTCATCGCCGAGCTGCACGGCCGCGGCTTCGAGGTCGGCCTCGAGACCAACGGCACCCTCGCCCTGCCCGACGGCATCGACTGGATCTGCGTCAGTCCCAAGGGCGCGGTCCCGCTCGCTGCGCGCCAAGGCGACGAGCTCAAGCTCGTCTATCCGCAAGCCGACGCGCCGCCCGAGGCGTTCGCGGCGCTTGCGTTCAGGCGCTTCTCGTTGCAACCGATGGACGGACCGGCGGTGGCAGAAAATACCGCGAACGCCATCGCCTACTGTCTTGCGCATCCGCAATGGCGGCTGAGCCTGCAGACCCACAAGGTGCTGGGAATCCGCTGATGTGGGAAATCGTGAAATCATTCCGTTTCGAGGCGGCGCACAGCCTGGCCGGGACGACGCTCGGCAGCGACGCCGAGCAGGTGCACGGCCATTCCTTCCGGGCCGAGGTGGCGCTGCGCGGCACGCCCGATCCGACGACCGGCATGGTGAAGGATTTCGGTGCGCTCGACGCCGAGCTGGCGGCAATCCGGCGCACCCTCGATCACCGCATGCTCAACCAGGTCGAAGGGTTGGAGAGGCCGACCCTGGAAACGCTCGCGCGCTATATCTTCGACCGGCTGCACCCGGCCGCCGGCCGGCTCGCCCGCGTCACGGTCTATCGCGACAGCTGCGGCGAGGCGTGCAGCTATTTCGGCGAGGATCGATGACCATCGACAATGTCGATAGTCGTGGGATGATCGTCCGGGTTCATCACGGCTGAGGGCGCGCCATGCCGCAGAACATCACGGTGCACATCGACGAGCTGGTCGCCGCCGCGGAGCGCGAGATCGAGACGCTGTCCGCCGCCGAGGCCGTGAGCCTGCATGGCCGCCCCGACGTGGTGTTGGTCGACATCCGCGATGTGCGCGAGCTCGACCGCGAGGGCCGGGTGCCGGGCGCATTCCATTGTCCGCGCGGGCTGCTCGAGTTCTGGGTCGATCCGCAGAGCCCGTACCACAAGCCGGTCTTTGCCGAAGACAAGCGCTTCGTGTTCTTCTGTGCCGGCGGCCTTCGCTCGGCGCTGGCGGCGCAGACGGTGCAGCGCATGGGGCTTAAGCCGGTCGCCCACGTGGCCGGGGGATTCGGCGCCTGGAAGGCGGCAGGCGGCCCGGTGGACGCGCCCCGGCCGCGCCCGTAGGGCCGCCGAGATGGCGGCTGCGCGACCGATCCTCATCGCCGGCGGCGGGCTCGGCGGTCTTGCGGCCGCGCTGGCGCTCGGCCGCAAGGGCTTCGCGGTCCGCGTGCTCGAGCAGGCGGAGAAATTCGCGCCGATCGGCTACGGCATCCAGCTCGGTCCGAACGTGTTTCCGATGTTCGACCGGCTCGGCGTCACCGCCGCGGTGATGCGCGAGGCCACCATCCCGAAAAGCGTGCTGATGCTCGATGCGCTGTCGGGCGAGGAGGTCACGCACATTGCGACCGGACCGGGCTTTCGCGCCCGCTTCACGCATCCCTACATCATCATTCACCGCGAGGACATTCATCGCCTGCTGATCGATGCCTGCGCGGCCGTGCCCTCGATCGCGACGGAGGGCGGGGCGAGCGTTCTCGATTTCGCCGAAGACGGGGCGGGCGTGCGCGTCGCGCTCGCCGACGGGCGGACCGTGGAAGGGGCAGCGCTGATCGGCGCCGACGGACTGCGCAGCGCCGTGCGGGCGAAGCTGGTGACCGAGGGCGAGCCGCGTCCGATCGGCTACGTGGCGCATCGCACCATCGTGCCGATGACGGCGCTGCCGGCGGATGTGGGATATCGCGAGGAGGTGGTGCTGTGGGGCGGGCCCGGCTTCCACATCGTGCACTATCCGCTGCGGCACGGCACCCTGTTCAACGTCGTTGCGGTATTTCGCACCGCCACCTTCGCCGACCGGCTCGATCTCGCGGCCTACACCGCCGAGGTGCGCAAGACGTACCGCGCCGCCCATCCGGCGATGAAGACGCTCATCGACATGATGGATCTCGGGCGGCGCTGGATCATCGCCGACCGCGACCCGATCCGGCACTGGGGCCGGGGGCGCGTCACGCTCCTGGGCGACGCCGCCCATCCGGTGCTGCAGTCGTTCGCGCAAGGCGCCTGCATGGCGATCGAGGACGGCGTGGTGCTGGCCGGGCTCGTCGCGGATGCGGATGGGGATTTCGCGCGAGCTTTTGCGCAGTACGAGAAGGCGCGTCTGCTGCGCACGGCGCGGCTCGCGCTCGAGTCGCGCGCGATGTGGGATTTCTATCACGCCGAGGGAATCGCCCGCGATGTGCGCAACGACACCTGCGCGCGCTGGCGCGACGAGGATCTGTTTCGCTGCCTGGCGTGGCTCTACGACGGGATCGAGGGGGGCTCGTAGCGCGCATTGAGCGGAGCGAAATTCGGGGCGGCAGTCCCGGATGTCGCTTGCGCTCCATCCGGGCTACGCATTTACGAATTCCCCCGATGCGCGGCGATCAGCGCCTCGCTCATGCGCACGAGGCGTGCGTCGAGCCCGTCCGCGCCCATGCTCTGGGCGGTGACGCGCGCGCCCTCGATGAGGAGGAGAAGCTCGTCGGCGAGCATCTCGGGCTCGCTCAGCCCGGCGCGGCCGCACAGCCCGGCGAGCTCGGCGCGCTGGCGGCGCTTGCAGTCCTCGATCACGACGCGGGCCGGATGGTCCTTCTCGGGCAGCTCGACGGCCGCATTGGCGAGCGCGCATCCGCGCTCGTTGCAGTCGGCCACGTGCGCCGCCATGCCGGCGAGCCAGGCCCGGATCTGGGCCAGCGGGTCGCCGGGGTGCGCGCGCGCCAGCTCCGTCCAGTAGGCGTCGGACTTGCCGGCCTCCTGCCGAAGGTATTCAGCAACCAGCTGATCCTTGGAATCGAAGTGCCGGTAAAGGGTCATCTTGTTCGTGCCGGCCGCTTCGGCGATCGATTCGACCCCCACCGCCCGAATGCCATGGCGATAAAAGAGCTCGCCAGCGGCCGCCAGAATGCGCTGGCGGGGCGGAATTTTCTCGCTCTTGCCGGCCTTTAGCGGCGTTTCCGCAGCAGTGCTCATGGCTCTTGCCGTTTTTTCTTGACACGGGTGTTACCGGTCAGTACCCATATGGTGACGTTACTGATCGGTACCATAGTTTGGACCGAAAGTCACGCCCCGCCATTCGAACCGGCCAATGAGGATCAGACCCATGTCCACAAGCCACGCGAGCGCCGCCGCCACCCTCGATCGCCGAGCTCCCCACCGCGATCCGCGCAATGTCTTCCTCCCCTACGAGCTCGGCGGCCTCACGCTGCAGAACCGCATGGTGATGGCGCCGATGACCCGCAGCCGCGCGCTCGCCGGCAACGTTCCGAACCCGCTTGCGGCGACCTATTACGCCCAGCGCGCCTCGGCCGGCCTGATCGTCACCGAGGCGACCCAGGTGAGCCCGCAGGGCGTCGGCTATGTCCGCACGCCGGGCATCCATTCGGCCGCCCAGGTGGCGGCGTGGAAGACGATCACCGACGCGGTGCATGCGGCGGGCGGAAAGATCTTCCTGCAGCTCTGGCACGTCGGGCGCATCTCGCATCCGGATTTCCACGGCGGCGCGCTGCCGGTCGCGCCCTCGGCGGTCGCCGCCCAGGGCACGGTCTTCACCGAGCAAGGCCCGAAGCCGATGGTGACGCCGCGCGCGCTGGACCGCAGCGAGATCCCCGGCATCGTCGCGCAATTCCGCGCCGGCGCCGAGAACGCCAAGGCGGCGGGTTTCGACGGCGTCGAGATCCATGGCGCGAACGGCTACCTGCTCGATCAGTTCACCCGCGACGGCGTCAACAAGCGGACCGACGCATATGGGGGCAGCGTGGAGAATCGCGCGCGCTTGCCGCTCGAGGTCACCGACGCGGTGGTCGGCGTATGGGGGCCCGGTCGGGTCGGCTACCGCATCTCGCCCAACGGCGCGTACAACTCCATGTCGGATTCCGATCCGGCGCGGACGTTCTCGTACCTCACTGAGGCGCTCAACCGGCGCGGCATCGGCTATCTGCACGTCGTCGATCCGATGTCCGACGGCGCCAAGCGGCTCACCCCGGTCCTGCGCAAGCTTTTCGACGGCACCTACATCGTCAATGGCGGCTTCGATCTCGCGGCAGCCAATGCGGCGATTGCCGGCGGTGAAGCGGACCTCGTTGCCTTCGGCGTTCCTTTCCTGGCGAACCCCGATCTCCCGGCGCGCTTGCGCCAGGGCGCGGCGCTCAACGCAGCGGATCAGGCGACCTTCTATGCGGGCGAGGCCAAGGGCTTCATCGATTATCCGGAGCTGGTGTCATGACCTGCGAACGCACTTCGTCGATCCATGTCGGCGGCGACATGTCGCTCAACGAGGCCCTGGCCGATCCGCTCATCCGCGCCCTGATGGCGGCGGACCGGGTCGATCCGGCCCGGCTCAAGGCCGAGCTCGCCGAAACGGCCCGACGCTTCGCCCGCGTTTCCGGCTGACTGGCGTTCTCCCCTCGCGCCACAGCCTGCCGGGCGGCCTTCGCACAAGGCCGCCCGGTTTTTCTTTCGCGCCGGCATGAGCCAGCGCGATCGCGCGCATCAGCACAATTCGCTTGCGCGGCGCCGGCACTCGCGCGCATCTCAGGGGACCACGCGTCCCGGAGCCGGCAGGATGGCCCTTCATCTCGTCATCGGAAACAAGAACTACTCGTCCTGGTCGATGCGGCCCTGGATCGCGCTCAAGGTCGCGCAAATTCCCTTCGCCGAGACCGTCATCCCGATCTACCGACCGGACAGCAAGGACAAGCTGCTGGCCTATTCGCCGGCCGGGCGCGTGCCGATCCTGCTCGACGGGGATGTGCGGGTCTGGGAGTCGCTCGCGATCCTCGAATATCTCGCCGAGACTTTTCCCGGTGCGGCCCTATGGCCGAAGGCGCCGGCGGCGCGGGCGCATGCGCGCGCGATCGCCAATGAGATGCATGCGGGTTTCCTGCCGCTTCGACGCCATCTGCCGATGAATGTCTGGCGCCCCGCGCAGATGCGGCCTCTCACGTCCGAGGCGGCGGCCAACGTCACGCGCATCGACGCGATGTGGAGCGACTGCCGCGCGCGGTTCGGCCAGGGCGGGCCGTTCCTGTTCGGCAAGTTCTCCGCCGCCGACGCGATGTATGCGCCGGTGGTGTCGCGCTTTCAGACCTATGCGGTCGATGTCGGCCCGGTGGCACGGGCCTACATGGACGCGGTCATGGCGCTGCCGGCCTGGAAGGAGTGGGTGGCGGGTGCGCTCGCGGAGCCGTGGGTGCTTCAGGATTTCGAGGTCGATTGGCCGCAGGTGAAGCGGGTCGGACGATGATCCTTCACCTCTCCCGCGTGCACCGAACTCGGGCTTGCCCGAGTTCGGCATTAAATGATTTGGCCGAAGTCGGATGAATCCGACTTCGGCTGAGAGGTCGCCGCGCGAAGCGCGGCGGGTGAGGGGCGTTGCCGCGATCGTATCCATTCCTGAAGTTCAGCGCCCCTCACCCCGACCCTCTCCCCGCCAGAGCGGGGAGAGGGAGAAGAAAGGCGTCACGTCACCGCGACCGGGGCCAGGGCCTCGATGTCGGTCACCACGTCGATGATCGCCGGACGGTTGGCGGCAAGCGCCTGGGCGAGCGCAGAGGGAAAAGCCTTCGCGTCCTCGACGCGGATGCCGAGCGCGCCGATGTCCTCGGCGATGCGCGCGAAATTCATCTTGTTGAAGGTCCACAGCTCGCGCGCCTGCTCGGTCTGCTTTCCGCCGTAGACGCGGTCGAAGCCGCGCTTGCTCTGGTTGCCGCCGCCGTTGTTGTTGACCACCGTCACCGCATTGATCTTCCAGCGCACTGCGGTCTCGATCTCGCCGATGTGATACCAGAATCCGGCGTCGCCGGTGAACGTCACGACCGGGCGCTCGGGGCAGCCGCATTTCGCGCCGAGTCCGGCCGGGAAGGCCCAGCCGAGATGGCCGGCGCTGCGCATGTAGCTCTGGCGCGGCGTGCGCAGATCGTACATGCCGCCCATCCACATGCCGGCGTGGCCGGTGTCGACCACCACGATGGCATCGTCGGGCACGTGCTGCGAAAGCTCGTGGCAGAGCCGCTCCGGGCGCATCGGCACCGCATCGGAGCCGAGCGCCGCCTTGTACTTGTCGCGCCACTCGCCGCAGATCGTCTGCGCTTCCGCCACCCAGGCCTTGCGTTTCTGCGCGCTGCCGGCATCGGCGATCTCGCGCATCTTTGTGAGCGTCACCTTGGCGTCACCGTTGACGCAGGCGACCGGCGGATAATTGCGGCCGAGCGCCTCGGGATTGATGTCGATCTGGATCGCGGGCCGGCCGATCTCCGGCACGGCCCAGAAATGCGTGGTCATGCCGCCGGTCTCGGTGCCGATGAAGCAGACGAGGTCGGCGCGATTGACCACCCGGTTCGCGCTCTCGCGCGAATAGGTGCCGACGACCCCGACGGAGAGCGGATGGACGCCGGGGATCGTGTCCTTGCCGTTGAGCGAGGTGGCGACCGGGATCTGCAGCGTCTCGGCGAGCGCGACCAGCTCATGCGCGGCGCCGGAGGCGCGCACGCCCCCGCCGGCGACGATCACCGGCCGCTCGGCCGCCTGCAGATGCTTGAGCGCCGCATGGACGCTCGCCATGTCGGGGTGGGGACGGAACGGCGGAACCTGGGCGAATTGCGGCTCGACCAGCGGCTCCATCTCGGCTTCGTCGATGTCGATCTGGCCTTCGTTGCCGCGAAACTGGAGATGCACCGGTCCGGGCGTGCCGCTGACGGCAACGCGGAACGCCTGGCGCACCATGTCGGGGAAGCGCGCCACGTCGTCGACCGTGGCGTTGAACTTGGTCACCGGCTCGAACGCCGGCACGTCGTCGACCTCCTGGTAGACCTTGCGGAATTTCGTCTTCGCCTCGCGTCCGCCGGTGAAGGCGATCACCGGCGAATGGGCGAGCCAGGCGTCGCGCAGCCCGGCCGCGAGGTTGAGGGCGCCGATCACCTGCGCCATGCAGATGCCGGGCCTGCCGGTCGCCCGCGCATAGCCGTCCGCCATGTAGGCGGCGGACTTCTCCCCGTGCACGTGCAGCCGCTTGATGTCGGTGCGGCGCTCCATCTCGGCGAAGGTCGTGCGCAGCACGGCCGGCACATGGAAGACGTGGGTGACGCCGTAGCCTTTGAGCATGTCGGCGAGGCACTGCGCGCCGGTCATCTTCTTGCGGTTGTGTCCGATCTGCATGGGTTGCTTCTTTCAGTTCACATTGCTCGTCATGGGCGGGCATAGCCGTTTGAAGAACGGCGTCGCTTCGCTCGCCTATGTCCCGGCCATCCACGTCTTTCCTGCCGTGTTGCCAAGACGTGGATGCCCGGCACAAGGCCGGGCATGACGGAAGGCACTATTTAATCGCCAAGGGATTCACCGGCGACCCCACGGCGCCGGTGATCGGGATGGCGGGCGCAACGAACAGGAACTCGTAGACCTTGTCGGCCGCGCAGTCGTCGGCGAGCTCCTTGAGGTTGAAGATCTCGCCCATGGTCATGCCCATGATCGGAATCGTGATCCAGTGCCACGGCTGGTTGATGCCGGGCTCGGTCTCGTTCGGCCGCACCTCGCAGCCCCAGGTGTCCGAGGCGAGCGCGGCGAGCTCGACCCGCTTGATCCACTCGAGCGTCTCGAACGCGAAGCCGGGCGCGTCTCCGCCCGGATAGCCGTCCCAGCTCCCGGCCTTGATGCAGCGCTCCATCTGCCCGGTGCGCACGATCACGTAGTCGCCGCGCTTCATCGTGACGCCCTGCTTCTTCGCGGTGGCGTCGAGGTCGGCGCAGGTGATGCCGTAGCCGTCGTCGAGCGACTCGACGCCCTTGTGGCGCGCGACGTCGAGCAGCACGCCGCGGCCGACCATCTTGTTCTTGGTCTTCTCGATGCCGCACTTCTGCGCGCCGCTGCTCGTCACCTCGCGGCAGTCGTAGCCGTTCCACATGGAGTTCTCGTAGAAGACGTGGCCCAGCCCGTCCCATTGGGTGCCGCATTGCAGCGGCATGGTCACCATATCGTCGGCGGCACGGATGCCGCGCTTGTCGAGCACTCCCGAATAGGCGTCGGTGCCGGTGCGCAGCATGGTGTGGATCGGATTGGTGCGGCCCATCGCCGGATATTTGCTCTTGGCGCCCTGCGGCCCGGTATGATCGAAGTTGAGCGCAAGCGAGATCACCTTGCCCTTCTTGACGAGCCGGACAGCCGCGATGATGTCCTGCGGGGTCGTGTAATTGAGCGTGCCGATCTCGTCGTCCGGCCCCCACTTGCCCCAGTTCTTGTACTTCTCGGCGGCATCGCGCAGGTCCTGGCGGGTGAGCTTCTTGGCAGGCATGAAACGTCCTTGTGGTGAGGGAGCGGCCGGGGCGGGGACATGGCGACGCAGGAGGCGGGATGGGTTTACTGCGCTGCCGGATACGGCAATGATAGCATCAAAGACAAGTGAAGGGAGTGCCGCCGAATGAGGGCTGTCGTTCGTTTTGTCGCATACCTCGCCTGCTGCCTCGCCTGCACCTTCGTGCTGCTGCCGGCAGGCGCTTGGGCCCAGGCCTATCCGGACCGCAATGTCCGCGTGCTGGTGCCATTCGGGCAGGGCGGTCCGACCGACGTGATCGCGCGCATCTTCGCCCAGAAGCTGTCGGAGAGTTTCGGCCACTCGTTCTATGTCGAGAACGTGCCGGGCGCCGGCGGCAATATCGGCACCGCGCAGGCCGCGCGCGCGCCGGCCGACGGCTACACCATGCTGGTGACCAGCACCGGGTTCATGGTCAATCCGAGCCTCTACGCCAAGGTGCCGTACGACCCGATCAAGGATTTCACCCCGCTCATGCTGGCGGCGGTGTCGCCCAATGTGATCTTCGTCAATCCGTCGATATCGGCAAAAACCTTCAAGGAGCTGATCGACCTCGTGAAGGCCAATCCGGGCAAATACGCCTACGCGCAGCCGGCGATCGGCTCGACGCCGCATCTCTCGGCCGAGCTCCTGAAGCAGACCTATGGCCTCGATCTGACCATGGTGCCGTTCACCAGCGCCGGGCTCGCGGTGAACGGCGTGCTCGCCGGCCAGCCGCCGATCGGCTTCACGGCGCTGCCGCCGACCATCGGGCTGATCAACGAGGGCAAGCTGCGCGGCCTCGCGATCGAGGCGACCAAGCGGTCGCCGCTGCTGCCGAACGTGCCGACGATCGCGGAGGCCGGCGCGCCGGGGCAGGAGGCCGACACGGTCACCGGATTCGTGCTGCCGGCCGGCACGCCGCCGGCGATCGTCGACAAGCTCAACAAGGAGATGGTGCGCATCGGCTCGCTGCCGGAGGTCCGCGAGCGGCTGGAGAAGATCGGCTTCAATCCGGTGCTCGACACGCCGCAGGAGTTCGGCGCCCGCATCAAGAGCGAGATGGAGCGATGGGGCAAGGTCGTGCGCGACGCCCATCTCAAGATCGAGTGACGCGGGCGCGGACCTCGCAATGCGCATCGTCGACATCCGCGAGCGGGCGATCCCGCTCAAGTCGGACCTGAAAAACTCGAGCTTCGATTTCTCCGAGATGACCACCTCGGTGGTCGCGGTCATCACCGACGCGGTGCGTGGCGGCAAGCCGGTCGTCGGCTTCGCCTTCAACTCGACCGGCCGCTATGCCTGCGGGCAGGCGATGCGCGAGCGCTTCATCCCGCGCATCCTCGCCACCGATCCGAAGTCGCTGCTCGACGATGCGGGCGACAACCTCGATCCGGAAAGGATTCTCGCCGCGATGCGCCGGCGGGAAAAGATCGGCGGCGACGCCGAGCGTTCGATCGGCATCGGCACCATCGAGGTCGCGGTCTGGGACGCGGTGGCGAAGATCGCCGACAAGCCGCTGCATCGTCTGCTCGCCGAACGCTTCAACGGCGGCAGGGTCGCGCCGCGAATCTTCTGCTACGTCGGCGGCGGCTGGTACTGGCCGGGGCAGACCATCAAGGACCTGCAGGACGAGATGCGGCGCCATCTCGACGCCGGCTACACCATGGTCAAGATGAAGGTGGGCGGCCTGCCGCTCGCCGAGGATTGCCGCCGCATCGAGGCGGTCAAATCGGTGCTCGGCGACGCCGAGCTCGCCGTCGACGCCAACGGCAAGTTCGACCGCGCCGAGTCGCTCGCCTACGCCAAGGCGCTGGCGCCGTTCGGCCTGCGCTGGTTCGAGGAGCCGTGCCACCCGCTCGATTTCGCGCTCTACGCCGAGATCGCCGCCGCCTATGACGGCCCGCTGGCGGCCGGCGAGAACCTGTATTCGACCGAGGATGTGCAGAATTTTGCCCGCTTCGGCGGGTTGCGCGCCGACCGCGACATCATCCAGGTCGACCCGCCCCAGGCCTACGGCATCGCGCAATACGCGCGCACCATCGAGATGCTCGCGCGGGAAGGGTGGAGCCGCGCGTCCCTGTTTCCGCACGGCGGGAACCAGATGTCGCTGGCGATCGCGGCCGGCTTCGGCCTCGGCGGGGCGGAATCCTATCCGGGGGTGTTTGGCGCCTTTGGCGGGTTCGCGGACGACGCCAAAGTGGAGAATGGCGCCATTACGCTCTCCGACCGCCCCGGGATCGGCTTCGAGGGGCAGGCCGCGCTCTCCGCCATCATGAAGGATTTGGCGGCCTGAAGGCGCCGGCTCACCCCTCGCGCTAACCATGGAGAGTGGTGGCGCAAAGTCGCACTTGCGCTTTTGCCGCAAAAAAACCTTAACTTCGGACCGATTTCGTCTCGATCCGGAAGGAAATAGCCTACCAGGCCGACGGCAGGTCGCATGACCCCCGCCGGAGGGGCGGCCTACAAGAGCAACATTTAGCCGTTTTCACGGGAGAACTCGCCATGCGGGCATTCTTCGCCCTTGTTACCACTGCGCTTTGCCTGGCCGCCGCCCCGGCCGTGTCCCCGGCCCTCGCGGCCGACACGCCGAAAGACGTCAAAGGCCTCTTTCTCATGACCGACTATCCGGCCATGTCGGTGCAGGCCGGGACCACCTCGACCATCGCGCTGCGCCTGCAGAACTACGGGCTGAGCCCCGAGCGCTATCAGCTCTCGGTCGGCGATGTTCCGCCTGGCTGGACCGCGACGCTGCTCGGCGGCGGTCAGCCGGTCGCGGCGGCGATGCCGGCGACCGATTCCAATGTCAGCCTGCAGCTCCGCCTCGACGTACCGGCCAATGCCGGCACGGGCACGCAGACCCTCACCGTCAAGGCCGAAGGGCAGGGCAACACGGTGACGCTGCCGATCGCGGTGACGCTCGCCAAGGACCTGCCGGCCAAGCTCAAGGTCGAGGCGCCGCTGCCCGCGCTGCGCGGCACGCCGAAGTCCACCTTCGACTATCAGCTCACGCTCAAGAACGACAGCGGCCGCAATCTCACGGTGAGCTTCGTCGCCGATGCGCCGAAGAACTTCGAGACCAACTTCACCGAGAACTACGGCAGCCAGCAGCTCACCTCGATCCCGATCGATGCCGGCCAGTCGAAGGACGTGAAACTGCACGTGCGGCCGCCCTCGACGGCGAGCGCCACCAAGTATCCGGTCGCGGTCACCGTCTCGGCCGAAGGCGCGACTGCCAAGACCAACCTGTCGCTCGAGATCGTCGGCCAGCCGCAGCTGCAGATCGCCGGCCGCGACGGGCTCCTGAGCGCGGGCGTCGTCGCCGGCTCGCAAAGCTCGATCCCGGTCGTGATCAGCAATACCGGGACGGCCCCGGCGGACGGCGTCGAGCTCTCGGGCTCAGCCCCGAGCGGCTGGAAGATCGAATTCGAACCGAAGACCGTCGACCGCATCGATCCCGGCAAGGAGGCCGAGGTCCAGGCGCTGGTGACCCCGACGGTCAAGTCGCTGGCCGGGGAATATGCGGCGACGATCCGCGCCACCTCGCAAGGCGAGTCCGCCTCGACGCAGTTCCGGCTCGCGGTGGCCACGTCCTCGACCTGGGTGATGGCGGGCGCCGGAATCATCGGCGTGGCCGTGCTGTTCATGGCGGCGGCGGTCGCGAGGTTCGGTCGGCGATGAGCGCTCCCGTCATCGCGGCGCACGGCCTCACCAAGCGCTACGGCAAGGCGACCGTCGTCGACGGCATCGACTTCGACGTGGCCAAGGGCGAGATCTTCGGGCTCCTCGGTCCGAATGGCGCCGGCAAAACCACCACCATCCTGATGATGCTCGGCCTGACCGAGGTGTCGGCCGGCGAAATCCGCGTGCTGGATCACGATCCGGTGCGCGACCCCCTCGGGGTCAAGCGGCGGGTCGGCTACCTGCCCGACCAGGTCGGGTTCTACGACAACCTGAGTGCGTTCGAGAACCTGGCCTACACGGCGCGCCTCATGGGCATCTCGGCCCGCGAGCGCGGCAGCCGCATCGACGAGGCGCTGGCGCGCGTGCGGCTTTCCGGCGTCGCCGAAAAACGCGTCGCGACCTTCTCGCGCGGCATGCGGCAGCGGCTCGGCCTTGCCGAGATCGTCATGAAGCGCGCCGACATCGCGATCCTCGACGAACCGACCTCGGGTCTCGATCCGCAGGCGACGGTCGAGTTCCTGGAGATGATCGAGGAGCTCAAGCGCGCGGGCGTGACCGTGCTCCTGTCGTCGCATCTGCTCGATCAGGTGCAGCGTGTGTGCGACCGGGTCGCGCTCTTCCAGTCGGGCCGCATCGTGCTGATGGGAACGGTGGCCGAGCTCGCCCGCCAGGTGCTGGGCGCCGGCTTCGTGGTCGAGGTCGAGGCGGATGCGACGGCCGATCTCGAGGCACGCTTCGGCGCGATCCCGGGCGTGAGCTCGGTCGCGCGGATCGATGTCGACCGCTATCGCCTGACGGCCGACCGCGACGTGCGGCCGGAGGCGGCGCGTGCCGTCGTCGCGGCGAACGGCGCGTTGCGCCGGCTGTCGGTCGACGATCCCAGCCTTGCCGAGATCTACACCCGCTTCTTCCAGAAGCAGGCCAGCCAAGAGGAGGGCAAGCGCGATGCGGCGTGAAGGTTCTCCCTGGCAAGGACTCGGCACGGTATTCGTGAAGGAGCTGGCCGATCACATTTCGAGCGCGCGTATGCTGGTGCTCGAGATCCTGTTCCTGTTGATCGCATGCGTCGTGGTCTATTTCGCGATCGACCAGATCCGCCAGACCACGGCCGAGGATCCGTTCGTCCTCCTCAAGCTGTTCACCGCTGGCCGTTCGTCGCTGCTCTCGCTCCTCGCCATTCTCGGAATCCTGATTCCGCTGGTGGCGATCGGGCTCGGCTTCGACGCGGTCAACGGCGAGCACAACCGGCGAACCCTCTCGCGCATCCTGTCGCAGCCGATCTATCGCGACGCCCTGCTGGCGGGAAAATTCCTCGCCGCGCTGGCGACGCTCGGCATCAGCCTGGTGTGCCTGTGGCTCCTGGTGATCGGGCTCGGCATCATCCTGCTCGGCGTGCCGCCGAGCGGGGAGGAGATCGTGCGTTCGCTCGCGTTCCTGTTCGTCACGCTCGCCTATGCGGGAATCTGGCTCGCGCTCGCGATCCTGCTTTCCATCGTGTTCCGGTCGGCCGCGACCGCGGCCCTGGTCGCGCTCGGCCTGTGGCTCTTCCTCACCCTGATATGGCCGATGCTGGCGCCGGCATTCGCGAACGTGATCTCGCCGCCGGATGTGCGCTACCTGCTGGTGGGCGTGCCGTCGCCCAACACTGCGGCGTGGGAACGGGCGCTCAATTCGATCTCGCCGAACCAGCTCTACGGCGAGGCGGCGGCGGCGCTGCTTGCCCCGGAGGCCCGGGCAGTCGGCACGACGGACTACATCGGCTATCTCACCCAGCTTCAGGGCGCGATCCGGGGCTCGGTGCTGCCGTTGAAGGAGAGCCTCGCCATCGCCTGGCCGCAGACGGTGTCGCTGATCGCCGGAGTGATCGTGCTGTTCGTCGCCGGCTATGTGGTCTTCCAGCGCCAGGAGGTGAGGGCCTGACCTTTCGCCAGGCGCCGGACGCAAAAAAAACGAGGGGCGGCCGAAGCCGCCCCTCTTTTGTTTAGGCGTTGTTATCCGTCGCCGGATCAGGCCTGGAGGACCGCGACGATCCGCAGCGTCGACGGGTCGACAACCACGATCTCGTCACCCACCATGAAGTACTCGTAGCCACGCCACGACGGCTCGATCTCGACGATCTGGCGCGGGACCGCAACGAGCTTCACCTTGCCGCGCGGGATCACGGTGCCGACGCGAACGTCGAAGTCCACGTGCTCGACGCGCGGGGCGCTGTGGTTGGAGACGATGATCTGGTGGATCTTCGTCCGCTGCTCGCTCGACAGGTTCACGCTCGTGCCGGAGCTGCTGCGACCCTCGACCGACGTGCCGCCGCGGGTCTCAGAGCCGCTGCGAGTCTCGGACCCACTGCGGTTCTCCATCGTGGTGCCGCGGTTCTGGTTCTCCATCTTGTTGCCAGTCGTGCCGCTTTTCTCGGTCGTGCCGTTCTTCTCGGTCGTGCCGGTCGGCGCGCCTTGGCCGGTGGTGGAGCGGCTCTTCTGTCCGGACTTCTCATTCTGGCCGGACTTTTCGTTGGCCTTCATCTTGTTCTGCTCAGAGCTGCTCTTGCTGCTGCCCTTCTCCTTCTGCTGCGCAGAGGGCTGATTGGACTGGCTCGGCGCCTGGCCGGTCGTCTCCTTCTTGTTGCGCTCGTTCGCCTGGCCGGACTTGGTCTCGCCGGCCTTGTTGTTCATCTGGCCTTGCGCACGGTTGTTCATCTGGCCCTGGCTATGCTCGGCCGCGCCACCGGACTTCTGCGCCGGCGAACTCTTCTCAGCGGGAGCACTGTGCTGCGACGGGTTGTTCTTCTCGCCCGCCCCAGGCGCGCCCTGGGCGAAGGCCATGCTCGACCCGGCCGTGAGGGCCGCCACCGCGGCGGCGATCATCAGCTTGTTCTTACTCATTGCATTTCTCCTTGTAGGTTCACGTTCCGAAGCTCCCCCTGGCATTGGTTCTGTAGGCTGTCGGCTCTGTCGCATAGCTCTTATGATTTTTCACGCAGCCAACGCGCGGCTTCGCGACTTCGTTCCTTTCCTGACTTTGGTTGTGAAGTCGGATTAACCTGCGTTCAGTCCCGTGAATTCGCATTCATCACGCGGCGTGCTGCATCGCGGTGATTCGTATTCATCGGCCGGCGTGCTGCAGCGCAGCCAACCAGAATGAGAAGAGGGCGGTCTGGCCGCCCTCTTCTCAGCTCGCCATGTCGGGACGGTTACTTATTCTGGTCCGAGCCGGGACCTTTCGGCGTGCCGCGCGAGTCGCGCTGGATCGACTGATGGATGCTCGGGTCGTTCCGCGGTCCGCCGATCGTGCCGGTGCGGGCGCCCGATCCGGTCGTGGAGCGCGACTTGAGCGACGCATGAGGCCGCAGCTTGTGCGTCCTCATGGCATGTTTGGTCGAGCGGTGCTTCATCGACGTGCGGGTGGATCCCGACGACTGCGTCTGCGCGGTCGTGCCGGTCTTCGTCTGCACGGTCGTGTCGGTCTTTGCCGCTGGCGCATTCTGCGCGTTCGCGGCCGTGACGCCGGTGAGCAGCGCAAAAGCCGCCGCTGTTGCCATCCAGTGTTTCATCAGAAATCTCCTTTGCGTCCGGGCCC
>DASTZX010000218.1:0-32332 GCA_035764045.1 Xanthobacteraceae bacterium
CCGCCACAGCGATGCCTTTCTGCACGCCCTCAAGCAGGCCGGCTTCTTCACCCGGACCTGCTACGTCCCGGGCGCCGGGCACTACTGGCTGAGCGATCCGATCGACGAGCCGGGGAGCTACTCCGCCGTGCTCGCGCCGCGCCTGATCCGCTTCCTTGCCGAGAAGCTCTGAGGACCTTTGATGGTGCGCCGCCGAGGCAGCCGGATTGTCCGCGGCGCCACGCCCTGATTTGATATCGACGACAAACAGACGACCGGTCGGTCGTCGCGACGTGAATGAGGATCCCCGATGACCACGGCCGAACGCTATCCTCAGGAGATCAAAGGCTTCCGCCTGTTGGGGCACGATCCATCGGCCGCCTGGGGGTGCGGCAGCCTGGTGCAGGTGCACAAGGGCTACGCCTATGTGGGGTCGGTCGGCACCTCGAGCGGCCACGCGCCCGAAGGATTTACCGCGCACGACGTGCGCGACCCCAAGAACCCCAAGAAGGTCTACGAGTTCCGCGCGCCCCCGGGCGTGCATTGCCACAAGCTGCGCGTCGTCGGCGATCACATCCTGTGGGTCAACTCCGAGCGCCTCGTCGGCGACAAGGGCCGCAATGCGCGCGCCGGCATCTTCATCTTCGACATCAGCAAGCCTGATCAGCCGAAGGAAGTCGGCTTCTACGACACGCCGGGCTCCGGCCCGCATCGCTTCGGCGTCGACAACAAGCGCCAGCTCGCCTTCCTGCCCAACGATGCGCCGGGCTGGAACAAGCGCGTGATCTGGACGCTCGACGTGAAGAACCCGCTCAAGCCCGACGTGATCAGCGTGTGGGGCCTGCCGTGGCAGAAGGCGGAGGGCGATGGCGGCGGCGACGATCCGCAGCCGCACGAGGATGCGATCACGCTGCATGGGCCGCCGATGATCCGCGGCAACCGCATGTATGCGGCATTCTGGGGCGGCGGCATCGCGATCATCGACTGCACCGATCTCAGCAAGATGGAGCTGGTCGGGCACCTGCAATGGTCGCCCCCGTTCCCGGGCTCGACCCACACCGCGTGGCCGGTCGGCGACCGGCCCTATCTCATCTGCACCGACGAGGCGCGCGCCAAGCAGAAGTACTGGGACGCGCAGTTCATGTGGGTGGTGGACATCCGCAAGGAGACGAACCCGATTCCGATCGCCACCTTCTTCCCCGAGCGCGAGAAATATTTCGACCGCCCCGGCCGCTTCGGCGCCCATAACATCCTCGAGGACATCCGCAGCGAGGGCCCATGGGCGAACATCGTCTTCCTCACCTACTTCAACGCCGGCCTGCGCGCGGTCGACGTGAGCGACCCGTTGCGCCCGAAGGAGGTCGGCTGCTTCGTGCCGGAGGTCGGCGATGGGCTGCAGGCGGTGCAGTCGAACGACATCGGCACCGACGATAACGGCCTCCTCTACCTCATCGATCGCGCCGGCAACGGCATGCATATCCTGGAGTACACGGGCTGATGGGCTTGTCATGGCCGGGCATAGCCGTTCGAAGAACGGCGTCGCTTCGCTCGCTTATGTCCCGGCCATCCACGTCTTACTTTCTGCCATGGCCGCAAGACGTGGATGCCCGCGACAAGCGCGGGCATGACGATGCGACTGACGGGAGGAAGTCTTGAATCTCGGCCTCAAGGATCGCGTCGCGATCGTCACCGGCGCAAGCCAGGGCATCGGCTACGCCTGCGCGGCCGAGCTGCTCGCGGAGGGCGCCCGCGTGGTGGTCGCGAGCAAGGACGAAGCGCGCAACGCCGAGGCGTGCCGCAGGCTCGGGGATCGCGACGGCCGCGTGCTCGGCATACCGATGGACATCGAGCGCGACGATTCGGTGCGCCGCATGGTCGAGCGCACCGTCGATGAATTCGGCCGCCTCGATATCCTGGTGAACAACGCCGCCCTGGTGAGCCCGGGCGATCTCTATACGCTCAGCGACGAGGCCTGGGGGAGGAGCTTCGAGAAGAAGCTCAACGGGTTTGCCCGCTGCATGCGGCACGCGATCCCGCCGATGCGGACGCGCAAATGGGGCCGCATCATTAATGTCACCGGCACGGCGGCCCGCCAGCCGCAGCCGAATGCGGTTGCGACCGGCATGAACAACGCCGCAATCCTCAATCTCACCAAGGCGATGGCGAACGACCTCGCCAAGGACGGCATCCTGCTCAACGCCGTCGTTCCGACCTCGACCTTGACCGAGCGCCTGGAAGAGGCGATCCGCAAGGTTGCGGCGCAGAGCGGAAAGACCGTAGCCGAGGTCCTCAAGGAGCGCGGCGCGAAATTCCCGCTCGGCCGGCTCGCCGACCCCGCGGAAGTCGCCGCCGTGGTCGCCTTTCTCGCCTCCGAGCGCGCGAGCTACGTGGTGGGCTGCGCCTGGCCGGTGGACGGCGGCGCATCGGCCTGGATCTGATACGTGGAGTCATGCCCGCGCTTGTCGCGGGCATCCACGTCTTGCGGCGATAGGCGAGCGACGCGACGCCGTTCTTTGCACGGCTATGTCCGAGAATGCCGTCAGGCGGCGTCCTTGAGCAGCTTGGCGCAGCGCCGCAGGTCGGCGACCAGCCCCTTGTACTCGCGCTCCCGCGACTCCTCGTCCTGCTGCCGCAGCACGAACGACGGGTGGATCGTCACGACGACGCGGCTCCCGTCCTCGTCGGACAGGACCTCGCCGCGCGCCTTCGCGATGGTGATGGTGCGCCCGAGTACGCCGCGCGCCGCAGTGGCGCCCATGGCGACGATCACCTGCGGCTTGATCATCGTTCGCTCGAGCTTGAGCCACCAGCGGCAGGCCTCGATCTCCGAGGCATTCGGCTTCTTGTGCAGCCGCCGCTTGCCGCGCTGCTCGTACTTGAAATGCTTGACCGCATTGGTGACGAACACCTCCTTGCGGTCGATGCCCGCCTCGACGATGGCGCGATCGAGGATGCGCCCGGCCGGGCCGACGAACGGATGGCCTTGCTGGTCCTCCTGGTCGCCCGGCTGCTCGCCGACCATCATGACCTGGGCATGCTTCGGGCCTTCGCCCGGCACCACTTGCGTCGCATGGCGATAGAGGTCGCAGCGCGTGCACGCCGCTTCGGCGTCGCGCAGCGCCGTCAGGCTGCGGATAGCGGGCCGATCGTCCATGCCAGAGCAATGATCGGGCTGGACGATGGTTCCGCGGGCTCGTGTCCCGATTCCGAAGTTCGCCGATCGTTGCGGCGACCTCTGATGCGAACTTCGGAATCTTAGGGACACTAAATTTAGCAACACTATGATTCCCAGTGCCGCTTTTGAACCCGAAGTTCGCAACCACGATTGCCGCAGACGATGTGCGAACTTCGGGTTCGCGGCACTGTCGCCCGGATCGAGGTGATGCGGGCAGCGGGCCTACAGCTTCGCCAACACCGCGGCGAACTTCTCGCTCACCTGCTTGACCAGCTCCGGGCTCGCCTTGGCGACCGGCGGGAAATCCTTGAGCCGCTCGAACGGCCGGCAGGCGTCGATCACGGCGCGCGAATTGGTCGACGAGCTCTTGTCGAGGATCGGGTCGAGCGGTCCGCTCCAGGCGCGACGGATGAAGTCGATGTCCTGCGCCGGGTCGCAACGCGTGCACATCGCCCACATCACGTCGAACAGGTCGGTCGGGTCGACGTCGTCGTCGACCACCATGACGAAGCGGCCGAGATACGACCCCGACTGGCAGCTCGCCGCCATCATGCCGGCCTGGCGCGCATGTCCCGGATAGGCCTGCTTGATCGCGATCACGTTGAACATGCGGGCGCCGCCGAATTCGTGCACCCACACGCCCTTGACGCCGGAGAGGCCGGCACGCTCGACCTCGTCCCAGATCATGCCCGCCTTCATCACGCATTTCGAGAACGAGAAGTCGGACGGCGGCCGCATCGGCGAGGCGATGGAGAGGATCGGGTCGTTGCGGTAGTAGACGCGGCGCACCCGCACGACCGGCTGCTCGCTCGGGCTCGACGCATAGTAGCCGGTGAACTCGCCGAACGGGCCTTCCCGCGCGGTGTCGCCCTCCACCATCTCGCCCTCGATGACGATCTCCGCGTGCGCCGGCATCGGCAAGCCGTGCACTTCGCTCAGGATCACGTCATAGGGCGCGCCGCGGTGCCCGGCCGCATAGTCGAATTCGGACAGCCCGAACTTGAGCTCGTTGCCGCCGGCGAGAAAGAGCAGCGGGTCGTGCCCGCAGCTGATCAGCACCGGGCACGGCTTGCCGGCGCGGAAATACTTCTCCCGGATCTGCCGACCATGCTTGCCGGGCGAGATCCACAAGGAGGCGCGGTTCTTGTCCTGCACCATGCTGCGGTAGGTCGCCGCATTGATCCAGTTCTCCTCCGGATCGCGCATGATCACCAGGTCGTCCGTGCCGATGTAGCGCCCGCCGTCGCGCTCGTGCAGCTTGGGGACCGGAAACTTCCACAGGTCGACCTTGTCGTCGCGGTCGACGTTCTCCAGCACGGGCCCCTTGGTCACCACGCGCGGCGGGATCGGCCGGTGCGTCTTCATGCGATCGCGATAGGCGCGCACCACGTCGAGCGGCTTCTCGGGGACCGGCAGGCCCATGGTGATGGCGAGCCGCTTCGACGAGTTGGTCGCGCCGGAGAGGAGCCGCATGCCCTTCGGGTAGCCCGGCACGTCCTCGAACAGGAGCGCCGGCGGCTCGGGGCGCGCGTGGTTGACGATCTCGCCGAGCGAGCCGATCTCCAGGTCCCAGTCGGCGCCCGTCACGCGCAGGATCTCGCCCTGCTCCTCGGCGCGCGCGATGAATTCCCGCACGTCCTCGTGCGGGCGGTCATAGGCGTTGTAGCGGGCCGGCTTGGTCGTATCGAGCATGGACGGGACTCTCGGGTCTGGTCGCGCAACGGCGCGGAGGGGCGCACATTAGACCACGCCGCTCAGCTTTGCGAGGCACTGGCGCGGCGCGGGATGGTCGGCGCGAGGCCGATCAGCAGGAAGTTGCACAAGCCGATCGGGATGAACGCGGCCGCCGGCCAGCCGGTCGCATCCCATCCGAGCCCGCTGACGATCGGGACGATGACCGCGCAGGAATAGCTGATCGTGAACATCGCGGCGGTCATGCGGTGGACATCATCGGGCGGGCTGAGGAGCGGCGGCAGCGTCAGCAAGAGCGTGAGCGTCGCGGCGCCGGAAAACCCGAGCGCCGCCGCTGCGGTGATGATCACCCAGCCGTTTCCGAGCAGGATCCCGGCGACGCAGAGGAGCGAGAGCGCTCCGCAGGCCATGTAGGGCCAGGCGCGGCCGACGAGGCGGCCCGCAGAGGCGAGCAGCAGCAGCGAGGCGGGAAGCTGGCCGATATTGAGCGCGGTCAGCGCGGGGCCGATCAGGTCGGGCCGCCCGAGCTGGTGGAGATAATCGGGAATGAAGGCGTTGGTGGAGAAATAGGTGGCGTTGTTGGCGCCGAACATCAGACCCAGCCGCCAGATCAGCCCGCTGTTCCAGTCCGGCCACCAGCGGCGCGGGACGGCCGGCCGCTCGGGGCGGCGTGCGCGCGACGTGAATAAGAGGATCGCGGCCGGAATGGCGACGCACGGGAGGGCCCAGGCCACGAAGGCGAGCCGCCAGCTTTGCCCGACCAGCGGCAGGAGCAGCGGGATCGTCAGCCAGACCGGGATGATTTCGCCGACCAGCAGGCCGTTGGTATAGACCGCCGTGCCGAACCCGATCCGATCCGGCAGCCAGGCGCGCACCAGCGGCGGCAGCGCGGGCTGCATGACGGCGACGCCGAGACCGGTGAGCACCGTCGCGGCGCACAGCAGCAGAAAGTCGGGCGCCGCCCCGCGCAGCGCGCAGCCGATCGCGCTGGCAAAAAGTCCGGCGATCAGCGTCCTGCGCGCACCGAAGCGGGCGATCAACAGCGAGCCCGGCACGGCCGCCAGCACGAACAGCACCGGCGGGAGGCCGGACAGGATGCCGACCTGGGTTTCCGAGATGCCGAGATCCTCGTGGATCAGCCGGATCAGCGGCGGCACCGCCAGGATCGTGACCCGCAGCCCGACGCCCGCGATCCACAGCATCGCCACGCAGGTGAAGAACCGCTCGTGTGTCGCTATGCGCGCGGCCGAAGCGGCGGAATGAGGCGCCTCCATGAGCGGGTCCCGGCAAGGTGAGGGCGGCTGCCCGTTTACCGGACCGCGCCGACCGGCTCCATCCCCTGTTTGCGCATGACAGCCGCGACCTCCGGGGTCACGAGTGCCGCGATCAGGAGCCCGGCGGCGGCCGGGCGTGGGCTCGCCGCGAACACGCCGGCCGAGAACGTGGTGACCTTCTGCAGCTCGTCGGGCAGGGGGCCCACGATGTCGATGCCGGCAACGAGCTTGAGCTCGCTGATCTGCTGCACCGCGAGCTCGACCTCGCCGCGCGCTGCGAGCTCGCCCACCACCCCATCCTGCACCTTGGACTTTCGGGTCACCTCGTCGGCGATGCCGAGCCGCTTGATGAGCTCCGCGAAATGCAGCCCGCTCGCACCGCTTTTGGAATAGCCGATGGAGCGCGCCGTGAGCACCGCCTGCTTGAACGCCTCGACCGTGCCGAACGAGGGCTTGGGGGCGCCGGCCTTGACCGCAATCCCGATGGGGGAACGCGCGAGATCGCGCCGCGAGCCGGCCGCGATGGTGCCGGTTCGGGTGAGCTCTTCCATCGCCGTATCGGTGAGGATCGCGACGTCGCGGATCGGCCCTTCGGCCATTTGCCGGATCAGCAGCTGGGTGGCCCCGTATGTCGCCGTGAAGTCGAGCCCTTTCTGCGCCAGCAGCGGCGTAATCTCCGTCATGACCCCGCGCAGGCCAAGCGTGGAAAGCAGGCGGATCGGCGTCATGCGAAACCTCGCCAGTGCCGCGAACCCGAAGTTCGAACATCATCTGCGGCAAACGCGGTTGCGAACTTCGGGTTCAAAAGCGGCACTGGGATCATAGAGTTGCTAGTGCGATTCCGAAGTTCGCCCCAGAGGTCGCCGCAACGATATGCGAACTTCGGAATCGGAACACTGGCGCATTGCAGATCCGCCCGCCGCGTCCTGCATTACTCCGCCCGGGCGCCGGAGATGCGCACGACCTCGCCCCATTTCTTGGCTTCCGCCGCCATGAACGTGCCGAAGTCCTTGCCGAACGCGGTGCCCGGCTCGGCGCCGAGCTCGCGGAGGCGCTTCACCACTTCGGGCGTGGCGAGCACCTTCTGGATGGCCGCGATCAGCTTGGCCTTTGCGGCTTCCGGCATCTTCGCGGGCGCAACCACGCCGAACCAGGACGTGGAGTCGAAACCGGCCAAACCCTGCTCCGCAATGGTCGGCAAGTCCGGCAGGCTCGCCGGCCGTTTGGCGCTCGCATTGGCGATCGCGCGCACCTTGCCGGCCTGGATCTGCGGCAGGCTCGAGGGCAGCAGATCGAAGAACATCTGGATATGGCCGCCGAGCAGATCGGCCATTGCGGGAGCCGTGCCGCGATAGGGCACATGCGTGATGTCGATTCCGGCCATGTGCTTGAACAGCTCGCCGGAGAGATGCGGTGTCGAGCCGATGCCGGCCGATCCGAAATTGATGCTGCCGGGCTTCGCCTTCGCGAGCGCGATCAGCTCTTGCACGTTCTTCGCCGGGACGTCGTTGTTGACCATCAGCACCAGCGGGGTCGTCGCGAACAGCGCGATCGGCGCGAAATCCTTGACCGGGTCGAAGCCGATGCCGTTCACGTAGAGCGTCGGGTTGACCACGAGTGGTCCGGGCGCGGTGAACAGGAGCGTGTAGCCATCCGGCTCCGAGCGCGCCACCGCCTCGGAGCCCGTATTGCCGCCGGCTCCGGTGCGGGTCTCGACGATGAATTGCGAGCCGAGCTGCACCGTCAATTGCTGCGCCAGCAGGCGCGCCATCACGTCGACCGAGCCCCCCGGCGGGAACGGATCGATGATGTGCACGACGTGGTCGGGATAGCCCTGCGCGGCGGCAAGCGACACGGGGGCGACGAGCGTCGCCAAGGCGAGCAGAACACGGCGAAGGCGCCGGGCAGGCATGTGCGGAATCTCCTTATGAAACGTGCAATGAAGGATGCACGCGGCCGGGACGTTAGGGCGTTTTGGCCCCGCGCGCCACTATGTGCGACGGATTGGCGATGCGCGACCGGACGCCGCAGCTGGCCTCACGCCGAAAGCGCCATACGGAGGGTTCTCGTCTTTGACAAAGCGGGCGATTTGCCGTTCCATGCGGCCGAATAAGCCCTTTTTTGAAGGCTTAACGGCCGGGAGAAGCGTCAATGACCAGATTTGCCGTCGGCATCGCGAGCGCCGCGATAGCGGCCATGCTGTCGAGCGCCGCTTGCGCGCAATCCGTTCTGAAGGCCTCCCACCAGTTTCCCGGCGGCAAGGGCGATGTACGCGATGACATGGTCCAGATGATCGCCCGCGACGCGAAGGCTGCAAATGTCGGCCTCGACATCCAGGTCTATCCGGGCGCCTCGCTGTTCAAGCCCAACGACCAGTGGAACGCCATGGTCAACGGACAGCTCGACATCTCGCTCTTCCCACTCGACTACGCGAGCGGCAAGGTGCCGACCTTCAGCGCCACCCTGATGCCGGGCCTGATCCGCAGCCAGGATCGGGCCAAGCGCGTCAACGATTCCGAGTTCATGAAGGACATCCGCGCAGAGATCGAAAAGCGCGGCGTCATTGTCCTCTCCGATGCCTGGTTCGCGGGCGGCATGGCCAGCAAGGACAGCTGCATCACCAAGCCCGCCGATCTGCAGGGCGCCAAATTCCGCGCGGCCGGTCCGACCTTCGCGGCCATGTGGCAGGCTGCCGGCGCGAGCATCGTCAGCCCGCCGTCGAACGAGATCTACAACGCGTTCCAGACCGGTGTCGTCACCGCCACCGACACGAGCCTCGGCACCTTCGCATCGACGCGGCTCTACGAGGTCACGAAATGCCTCACCGCGCCGGGCAACAATGCGCTTTGGTTCATGTACGAGCCAGCGCTGATGTCGAAGAGGAATTTCGCGCGACTCACGAAGCAGCAGCAGGACGCACTGATCAAGGCCGGCAAGAGCGCCCAGGCCTATTATGAGAAGAAGGCCGACGAGGTGAACGAGGATGCGCTCAAGGTGTTCAGGGATCACAATGTCAAGGTCGTGACGCTGGGCGACGACGAGTACAACGTGTGGATCGATCTTGCGAAGAAGACTTCCTACGCCACCTTCGCCAAGGATGTTCCGAACGGCCAGAAGCTGATCGACGAGGCCCTGGCAGTCAAGTAAGAACCGAGAAGGGAGCGGCCGCGCCATAGGGGGCGCGCGGCCGGGCCACCCGCATTACCCGCAACGGCTCCCGAAACCGTGTCCATGGACGCTTACATCCGGGCTGTCACGCTCCTGTCGCGCGTCGCAGGCGTGGCGGCCGCCCTCTTCATCGGTCTTGCGGTGCTCGTGATCTGCGACATGGTCGTCGAGCGCTACGCCTTGAATCTCACCACAGTCTGGCAGATCGACGTCGTCACCTACTTGGTGGTCGCGGCCACCTTCGTCGGGAGTGCCTACGTGTTGATGACGCGCGGCCATGTGAACGTCGACGTGCTGCCGCTCTATCTGTCCGAACGTCCCCGCTGGTGGCTCGCGCTGTTCACGATCCTTCTGGCGCTCGGATTCGTGGTGGTGCTGTTCCTCGTTTGCACTGCCTATTGGTACGAGGCTTGGAGCGAGAATTGGCATTCGGAGACGGTCTGGCGCGCGCGGCTGTGGATCCCGTATCTCTCGATGCCGATCGGGCTCGCCCTCCTCGTGCTGCAATACGTCGCCGAGCTGATCTGCCTCGTCACTGGACGTGCGCCGCCGTTCGGGATCGGCGCGGCGAGGCGGGGCCACGCATGAGCCCCACCACGCAAGGCCTGATCGTCCTGGTCGTCACGCTGCTGATGCTGCTCTCCGGCGTGCCCGTCGCGTTCGGGCTCGGCGCGATCTCGATCATATTCTTGCTGATCTTCCAGGGCATCGACAGCATGCATGTCGTCGCCGAGACCTTCTATTCGGGGCTCAACGACTTTACGCTGGTGTCGATCCCGATGTTCGTCATGATGGGCGCCGCGATTGGCTCTTCGCCGGCCGGCAAGGATCTCTACGAGGCTCTCGATCGCTGGCTCTATCGCCTGCCGGGCGGGCTGGTGATCTCGAATCTGGGCGCCTGCGCCATTTTTGCGGCGCTCACCGGATCCTCGCCCGCCTGTTGCGCCGCCATCGGCAAGATGGGCATTCCGGAGATGCGCCGCCGCGGCTATCCGGACGAGATCGCAACCGGCTCGATCTGCGCCGGCGGCACGCTCGGCATCCTCATTCCGCCCTCGGTCACCTTCATCCTCTACGGCATCGCCACCGAGACCTCCATCGGACGCCTGTTCATCGCCGGCGTGCTGCCGGGCCTGATGCTCACCGGCCTGTTCATGCTGTGGTCGATCTTCGCGATCTGGCGCAGCGGCTTCCGCTCGCACGCGGCGGATTTCCGCTATTCCTGGAAGGAGAAGTTCTCCTCAGTCCCGAAGATCGCGCCTTTCATATTCATTATCGCGGGCGTCATGTACGCGCTCTATGGCGGCGTCGCGACGCCATCCGAGGCTGCCGGCGTTGGCGCGGCGCTCTGTCTCCTGCTTGCGGTCGCGATCTACCGCCTGTGGCAGCCGAAAGCCATCTGGCAGATCCTGCGAGACACCATGCGCGAATCGGTGATGATCCTCACCATCATCGCGGCCGCCGTCCTGTTCGGCTACATGCTCACCTCGCTCTATCTCACTCAGACGCTGGCGCAGGGCATCGCAGACCTGCACGCCAACAAATGGGTGCTGATGTTCCTCATCAACATCTTCCTGCTGGTGTGCGGCTTCTTCATTCCGCCGGCCGCAATCATCCTGATGACTTCGCCGATCCTGCTGCCGATCATCACTGCTGCCGGCTTCGACCCGGTCTGGTTTGGCGTGATCCTCACGATAAACATGGAGATCGGCCTGATACACCCGCCGGTCGGACTGAACATCTACATCGTCCAGTCGATCGCGCCCGACGTGCCGGTGGTCAAGGTCATGCTCGGCACGATTCCCTACGTCCTCTGCATGATGCTCGCGATCGTGATCCTCTGCATCTTTCCTGAGATCGCGACCTGGCTGCCGGACCATCTCATGGGTGGGATGAAGCACTAACTTCGTCGACGATCAGGTTCGCTCGTCCGACGCCGTATCATGGCGAATGACGTTGAACCCTTCAGCTGCTGCGGGCGGCACCAAGAGGCTCGTGACCGGATCGAACATGTCTTCCGGCACATGGCCGAAATAGACGCCCTCGGGCTTTGTCTCGTTGCGTGCGCGCAGGCGCGCCTTGCAGACGTCGTCATCCGCCTCGATGACGTGCAGCTCGTGCGCGGCGCCCGCGGCTTCGAACAGCGAGCGGATCCAGGCGCGGCCCTTTGGCGTGTTCGATGCGGTCGGAACGTCGAGCACCACTGAGGTGCCGAGCGACAGAAGCTGGACGACATGCGGCCCGATGGCCGCGCGCAGCCGGCGCGCATGCGTCAGGAAGTCGTCGAACGTTTCGATCTCGGCCTCGAGCCGCACCAGCCACTCGTCTTCGCAAATGAGCACGGCGCCATGCTCCGCCGCGAGCTTGCGCGCCAGCGTCGTCTTGCCCGATGCGATCTTGCCGCAGATGCAATACAGGGTCGCGCCGCCGCTCATCGCCCGCTCACGGCCGCACGTAGCTCCAGCCCTGCTCCTGCAGCTCCATCAGCCGCACCACGCCGGACGGCACGACCGTCGCCTGCGGGATGATCGCGATCGGATGGCCCTCGCGCTTTTCCATCCCGGTCTTCGTGTTGTTGCAAGCCGAAAACGAAATCTTCGAGCGATAGTCCACCTCCGCCATCCGGCGGATGCGGTCCTTCACCGGCGAGGTGTCCTGGCGCAGCATGTGCAGGCCCGGCCCGTAGGCGACGATCTCGACCTCGGCATCCTCGTGCTTGGCGCGGTAGTGCTCGAGCACGTTCTTGGCATTGTTGAGCGCCATGGCCATCACCGCCTCGTCGTTCTGGTCGACCTGGATGGCGACGCGGTGGGGTTTGGCGCTCTGCGCGGCTGCGCCGGTTGCGGCCGCGAAAGCCAGCGCGAGGGCGATCAACAGGGACGGCAGCTTGGCGGCCATGGCTTGTCTCACGGGTTGGTGGTGTCGGCACGATGCTAGCGCAAATTCCGGCGAAATGGACCGGATCCCTGCGGCGTCGTTCCAGGTCGCGGGCGCCGCCCGCGGGCCCGCAAATCCGGACCAGACAGGCGACCTGAAACAGGACTAATCTCGGTCGCAACGCCTGCCGTCATGGTGATCAGCATGTCCGCATCCAGCGAAATCCACGTCATGAGCGGTGGCGCGCCGAAGGAGGTCTTCGCGCTGCTCACTCCGCGATTCGCACGCGAGAGCGGCCACAAGGTGCGGTTCGCCTATGCGGTCATCACGGCGTTGCAGGAGAAGCTCGCCGCCGGCGAGACCGCCGACGTGCTGGTGCTGCCGGCGCCGGTGCTCGATGATCTCGCCCGCCACGGCAAGCTGCGGCCTGACAGCCGCGCCAGCTTCGGCACCGTCGGCATCAGCGTCGTCGTCAGGGAAGGCGCGCCGCGCCCGGATATCTCCAGCCAGGACAAATTCCGCGACGTGATGCTCGCCGCCCGCGCGGTGGTTCATTCCACCCCGGGGAAGACGCCGAGCGGCACGCATCTGGGCCGCGTGATGGAACAACTCGGCATCGCCGACGCGATGGCGACGAAGACGATCCTGAAGCCGGCGCTCGACGGCGGCGTGCAACTCGTCGCGGCGGGGGAGGCTGATATCGGCATATATCCGGCGAGCGAGGTCGCCGCCGTGAAGGGTCTGACCGTCGTCGGCTCACTCCCTCCCGGGATCGACCTTGCGATCGTCTACGGCGCGGCTGCGACGGCCGCCAGCGCGGCGCCGGATGCGGCGGCGGCGTTCGTCAGATTCATGGCCGCGCCGGAGAACCGCTCGGTCTGGAAGGAGGCCGGCTTCACCCCGTCCGCCGATTGACCTGCCTCGCGGCGGTGCGCCTACGCTTCGCCGATCTCGCGCATGATCTCGGCCGTATGCTCGCCGAGCCGGGGCGAGGGGCGCGGTGCCGCCATCGGCTGGCCGTCGAGCATGATCGGCGAGCGGATGCCCGGGATCGTTCCGCCCTTGGCCTGCTCGCTCGGCAGGTCGAGCTTCATGCCGCGATGCACCACATGCGGGTCGGCAAACACCTGGTCGAGCGTGTTGATCGGGCCGGCCGGTACGCCGACGGCCTCGAGCTTCGCCAGGAGATCGGCGCTCTTGAGCTTGCCGGTGAGCCCCGACAGCAGGTCGATCAGGTCGGCGCGATGCGCCAGCCGCGCCTTGTTGTCGATGAAGTTGGGATGCTGGGCGAGCGCCGGCTCGCCCAGCACGGTGCATAGCTTCTGGTACTGGCTGTCGTTGCCGGTGGCGATGATGATGTAGCCGTCGGCGACCGGGAACACCTGGTACGGCACGATGTTGGGATGCGCATTGCCGAGGCGCTCCGGCACCTTGCCGGAGACGAGATAGTTGAGGCCCTGGTTCGCCAGCACGCCGACCGTCGAGTCGACCAGCGCGGTGTCCACGTAGCAGCCGCGGCCGGTGCGCTCGCGCTGCGCCAAGGCCGCGAGGATGCCGATCACCGAGTAGACGCCGGTGAAGATGTCCGAGACCGGGACGCCGGACCGGGTCGGCTCCCCGTCGGCCATGCCGGTCAGGCTCATGAAACCGCCCATGCCCTGCGCCATCAGGTCGTAGCCGGCGCGGGTCGCGTAGGGCCCGTTCTGACCGAAGCCCGTGACCGAGCAGTAGATCAGCCGCGGACAGTCGGGCGCGAGGCTCTTGTAGTCGAGCCCGAACTTGGCGAGGCCGCCGACCTTGAAGTTCTCGATCAGCACGTCCGAGCGCGCAGCGAGCTTCTTGACGATGCGCTTGCCCGCTTCGGTCTCGAAGTCGGCCTCGATCGAGCGCTTGCCGCGATTGGTGGCGTGGAAATAGGCCGAGCTCAGATGGCTGCCGTCCTTGGCCTCCACGAACGGAGGACCCCAGGCGCGGGTGTCGTCCCCGGTCTTGCTGCGCTCCACCTTGATGACGTCGGCGCCGAGATCAGCGAGCACCTGGCCGGCCCACGGCCCTGCCAGGATGCGAGCGAGCTCGAGGACCCGCAGGCCGGAGAGGGGACCAGGCATCGATCGAGTTCCTCCGCGATCTGGAGCGCGGGTCGGAACACGCTCCAGGGATAAGGGTTAACCGCCTGTCTCTGTGGCGCGCGGGGTCGATTTTGTCTATACCTTGGAGAATTCCAGTGCATGCGTTTCTGGGGCCGGCCGGGCTGTCCGTTCGAACGGAGAGATCACCGCGAATGAACACCTTCTTCTTCGGCGAGCTGCTGCAGGCCATCTCCGACCGCGGGCGGGCGCTTGTCGAACGCACCCGCGGCCGCCGGGGCTCCGGCGCCGAGCGCTCGCAGAGCCTGATCGACATGTGCGAGGAACTCGTCTCGGTGCGCGGCGAGGCGTCCGGGACTGCGCTCGCGCGCGACATCCTGGCCGATTTCGCCGAGCTCACCACCGGGCCGCGCATCGCCTTCTTCGAGGCGCTGGCACATCGATTCGGGCCCGACACCGAGCGGATCGGGCGCGCCGTCGAGGCTTGGCGCACGGCGCCTTCGGACAGCGCAGCGGCCGAGCTCAACCGCGCCGCCGAGCCGCGCCGCCAGGAGCTCTTCCGCCGGCTCAATCTCGCCCCCGGCGGCACCAAGGCCCTGGTCGCCATGCGCGAGAAGCTGATGGATGCCATGGACCATCGCGACGATCTCGCGGCGGTCGACGCCGACTTCGTCCACCTCTTTTCCTCCTGGTTCAACCGCGGCTTCCTGGTGCTGCGCCGGATCGACTGGTCCACCCCCGCCAACATCCTGGAAAAGATCATCCATTACGAGGCGGTGCACGAGATCCACGACTGGCGGGATCTGCGCGCCCGCATCGATCCGCCGGACCGGCGCTGCTATGCCTTCTTCCATCCGGCGCTGGTGGACGAGCCGCTGATCTTCGTCGAGGTCGCGCTCACCCGCGAGATCGCCGAGGCGATCCCGCCCATTCTCGCGGCACAGCGCGAGACGATTCCGGCCGAGCGCGCCAACACGGCGATCTTCTACTCGATCTCGAACTGCCAGCGCGGGCTCGCCGGCGTCTCATTCGGCAGCTTCCTGATCAAGCAGGTGGCGGCGGAGATCTCGCGCGAGTTGCCGCGGCTCACCACCTTTGCGACGCTCTCGCCCGCGCCCGGCTTCGCCGCCTGGCTCAAGCGTCAGCTCGCCCAGGAGCCGTCGCCGGCGCTTTCCGCGGATGACCGCGCCGCGCTGGCGCGGCTCGAGCAGCCGGGCTGGGCGGCCGATCAGGCCGCGGCCGAGCGCCTGCGCGAGCCGACGATGCGCGCCGCCGCGACCTATTTCCTCACCGCCCGCACCCGCACCCGCGCGCCGGTCGATCCGGTTGCCCGCTTCCATCTCGGCAATGGCGCGCGGCTCGAGCGCATCGACTGGCTCGGCGATCCCTCGCCCAAGGGAATGGCGCAGTCGTTCGGGATCATGGTCAATTATCTCTACGACCTCGAGGACATCGAGCAGAACCACGAGGCCTACGCGGGCAGCCGCACCATCGTGGCTTCGGGCTCGGTCAAGCGCCTCGCCCGCCCGGCCCGCGATCTGGTGCCCGCGACGGAGTAAACCGCGCTTTTCGCTCACGCCTTCCCGTACACCGGCACGATGGCGCCGCGCGTCACCTTGTTGTCGGGCGAAGCGAGAAAGAGGATCGTGCGGGCGACCTCCTCGACTTTCGGCCACGTCGCGTGATCCGCCTTCGGCATCGCCTGCCGGTTTGCCGGCGTGTCGAGGATCGATGGCGCGATCGCATTGACCAGGATGTCTTTCCCGGCGACCTCCTCGGCGAGGGCGATCGTCAGCGCCGCGACCGCGGCCTTGCTCGCCGTATAGGCGGTCATGTTGGCGCCCAGCCGGCTTTCGAGCGCGGGCCTCGCCGCGACATTGACGATCCGCCCGCCGCCGGCCCCGAGGGCGGCGATGGCGGCGCGGCAGCACAGGAAGCAGGTGGTGAAATTCATGTCCACCTGGCGGCGCAGATCGGCGGGCGAGGTCTCGCCGATCGGCGCATAGGCGAAGCCGCCGGCGAGGTGGATCGACGCCCAGAGTTTCGGCACGCCCGCATAGAGACGCGTGACCGACCTTTCGTCGCTCAGGTCCAGGTCGGCCACCAGGGTCACGCGGGCATCCTCGCGATGCGGAAATCGGCTCGCCTCGGCGGGATGGATGTATGGCACGTGGCAGGACGCACCTGCCTCCAAAAGCGCGCCCACCACCGCGATGCCCAGCGCGCCGGTGCCGCCGGTCACGACGACGTGCCGGTCGTGAAAGGGCTGGTCGGCCATGGTTCATCCCTCGTCAGCAGGTCTATCCGCGAATTGTCTTCTGATTGGGAAACGCTGACAACCGCGGCCGTGCGGCTTGAGCGCAGCCCCGCCTCGGCCCCATGCTGCGGAAAGCGCGAATCACAGAGGCAGCATGGCGGACTTCGATCTGGCCATCATCGGCGGCGGCATCAACGGGGCGGGGATAGCGCGCGATGCGGCCGGGCGCGGGCTCAAGGTCCTTCTGGTCGAACAGAACGATCTCGCCTCCGGCACCTCCTCGGCCTCCACCAAGCTGATCCACGGCGGCCTGCGCTATCTCGAGCAAGGCGCGCTGCGGCTGGTGCGCGAGGCCCTGGCCGAGCGCGAGGTGCTGCTGCGGATCGCCCCGCATCTGGTGCATCCGATGCGTTTCGTGCTGCCCGCCGAGGCGGCGGAGCGCCCGGCCTGGATGCTGCGCCTCGGACTCTTCCTTTATGACTGGATCGGCGGCCGGCGGACGCTCGCGCCGCGGCGCATCGTCGACTTCGGCCGCGACCCGGTCGGCACGCCGCTCAAGCCGCATCTGTCGTATGGCTTCGAATACTCCGACTGCACCGTCGACGATTCCCGCCTGGTTGTCCTGAACGCCGTCGATGCCGCGGCACGCGGCGCCAGCATCCGCACCCGGACCCGCTGCCTCCGCGCCGAGCGCACCTCGGAATGGAGGCTGATGCTCGACGCGCGCGGCCGGCGCGATGTGGCCACCGCGCGGGTTCTGGTCAACGCCGCCGGTCCGTGGCTCGCGAGCGTCGCCGAAGGTGTGCTGCGGCAAGAGCCGGCGTTGCCGGTGCGGCTCGTCAAGGGCAGTCACATCGTGGTGAAGCGGATGTTCGAGCACGACCGCGCCTACATCCTGCCGACCGGCGATGGCCGGGTGGTGTTCGCGCGTCCGTTCGGATCCAACTTCACCCTGATCGGGACGACGGAGGAGGATTTTGTCGGCGATCCGGCCGTGCTCAGCGTCGAGCCGCACGAGATCGACTACTTGTGCGCGGTGATCGGCGACTATTTCCGCCGTGCCATCCATCCGGACAGCGTCGTCTGGGCCTTCGCGGGCGTGCGCGCGCTCTATGACGACGGCTCGGGCAGCGCCACCGAGACCACGCGCGAATACGTGCTCACCCTCGATCAGGAGCCGGCCCGCGCACCGCTCCTCACCGTCTATGGCGGCAAGATCACCACCTACCGGCGCCTCGCCGAAGCGGCGCTCGCCAAGCTCGATGGCATCCTCTCGATCCGGCGATCCTGGACCGCGCGGAAGGCGCTGCCGGGCGGCGAGTTCGCGCCCGGCCGTGACGAGGCCCTCGTGGCGAAGGCGCGCCGGACCTGGCCGTTCCTCGCCGAGAGCCATGCCCGCCGGCTGATCGCGGCCTATGGCACCCGCATCGGGCTCGTGCTCGAGGGTGTCGCGTCGGCAGCCGATCTCGGGCCGCGCTTCGGCGCCGACCTCACCGGCGCGGAGATCCGCTACCTGATGCGGCACGAATGGGCGCAGACGGCGGACGACGTGCTGTGGCGGCGCACCAAGGTCGGCCTCGGCCTGGCCGGCGACGAACGCTCGGCTGTCGACCTTTTCATGATCGGCGCCCTGGGCACGCTCTAGGACCAGCGCCAGCGCGCTTGATAAAAGGCGCGTCAGCGGCGGCCGGCTCCGACGGGCCGCGTGCCGCGCCGGTTAGGTCGCATTTTATCGATTGCCGCAAGGCGGTGTTAAACGGCCTGTGTCTAATTTCCATCTCTAATTTTATCGATCGGCGGGACGCGCGATGCTCGCGGTAGACGACAGGGTCATCCAGCTCCTGGGGACCAAGAAGGTGCTCATCGTCGACGATGAGCACTATACCCGCAAGGTCGTCCGGACCTTGCTGCAGACGCTTGGCGTGAAGACCGTGTACGAGGTCGGCGACGGTCACGCCGGCCTCGACGCCATCTGCACCTACACGCCGCACGTCGTCCTGGTCGATTACGAGATGCCGGGGCTCGACGGCCCCGGATTCGTCCGTGCGGTGCGCTCGCCCGGCACGTTTCCCTATGCGGACATCCCGCTCATCATGCTCACCGCCCACAGCGAGCGCTCGAAGGTGATCGAGGCGGCGCGGCTCGGCGTGAACGAATATCTGCTCAAGCCGGTGTCGAGCCAGGCGCTGCAGGCCCGCCTGCTCTCGGTGCTCCTCCATCCGCGTCCGATGATCCACAAGGGCGACTACTACGGCCCCGAGCCGCGCAAGGCCTCGGCCCTCAAGACCGACAGCGATCAGGATTACAGCACGCTCGTGCTGGTGAACTGATCGCTTCTTCCCCGCCGGCGCGGATGCGCCTGCCCGGGATCGTTGCCCTGCGCTCGCCATCGGCCCGTAAGTTCGGCATGATCGCGCTCTGACTGTTCGGGAAGCGCATGCATGCCGGCCCATCTGATCGCCATCGACCAGGGCACGACGTCCTCACGCGCGATCGTTTTCGACGCCGCGCTCGCGCCGGTCGCCGCCGCGCAGCAGGAATTCACCCAGCACTTTCCGGCCGACGGGTGGGTCGAGCACGATCCGGAGGAGATCTGGGAGAGCGTGCTCGGCACGGTGCGCGCCGCCATGGCGAAGGCCGGCCTGACCGCCCGCGACGCCGCGGCGATCGGCATCACCAACCAGCGCGAGACCGTGCTGGTGTGGGACCGCGCCACCGGCAAGCCGATCCACAATGCCATCGTGTGGCAGGACCGTCGCACCGCGCCGATATGCGCGCAGCTGCGCGCTGCCGGGCACGAGCCCGGCATTACCCAGAAGACCGGGCTCCTGCTCGATCCCTACTTCTCCGCCACCAAGATCGCCTGGCTGCTCGACAATGTCCCGGGCGCGCGCGCCGCCGCGGAGGCGGGGCGGCTCGCTTTCGGCACCGTCGACAGCTTCCTGCTCTGGCGCCTCACCGGTGGGCGCGTGCATGCGACCGACGCCACCAATGCGGCCCGCACGCTGCTCCTCGATATCCATGACGCGGCCTGGGATCCGGCGCTCGCAGCGCTCTTTCGCGTTCCGATGACGCTGCTGCCCGAGGTTCGCGACTGCGCCGGCGACTTCGGCGTGACCGATCTCTTCGGCGGCGCCATCCGCATCCTCGGCATTGCCGGCGACCAGCAGGCCGCAACCGTGGGCCAGGGATGCATCGCGCCCGGCATGATGAAGTCGACCTATGGGACCGGATGCTTCGCGCTGCTCAATACGGGCCCGCAGATGGTGACCTCGCGCAACCGCCTGCTCACCACGATCGCCTATCAGCTCGGCGGCCGCCGCACGTATGCGCTCGAAGGCGCGATCTTCGTCGCCGGCGCGGCGGTGCAGTGGCTGCGCGATGGACTCAAGGTGATCGGCAGCGCGGCGGAGAGCGGCACGCTCGCCGAGACAGCCGATCCCGGCGAGCAGGTCTATCTCGTGCCGGCCTTCGTCGGGCTCGGCGCGCCCTGGTGGGACGCGAACGCGCGCGGCGCGATCTTTGGCCTCACCCGCAAGTCGGGCGCGGCCGAGATCGCGCGTGCGGCGCTCGAGTCCGTCGGCTACCAGACCCGCGACCTGATCGACGCCATGCGGGCCGATTGGCCCTCGGGCTCTCATGTTGGCGCATGTCCTGATCGGCAAACCGGTGCCCACTTTGCCGGGACAGGCGCCGGCACCGTGCTGCGCGTCGACGGCGGCATGGTGGCGAGCGATGTCGCGATGCAGTTTCTCGCCGACATCATCGATGCGCCGGTCGATCGTCCGGCGGTGATGGAGACCACCGCGCTCGGCGCCGCCTATCTGGCCGGCCTCGCCGCCGGCGTGTGCCCCGGGCTCGATGGTCTCGCCGCCCTGTGGCGGCGCGACCGCCGGTTCGAGCCGCGGATGGATCCGGCCCTGCGGGCGAGGAAATGGGCGGGCTGGCAGGATGCAGTGCGACGCACCCTGGCGTCCGGCCGATCAACGGAGCTTTGACTTCCGCCGATTCCCGTGCTGCTATCGCGCCGACCGGGCCTGCCGGTTGCGTGGTGGTTTTTGCCGGCAACCGTTTTTTTGGGGGATCGAAGCATGTCCGTGGCAACGGCGCCGACACATTCGGCCGCGCTCACCAATCGTTGGGTCCAGCTGCTGCTCGGGCTGATCGCCATGATGGCGATCTCGAGCCCGCAATATGTCTGGACCCTCTTCACCGGGCCGCTCAATCAGAAGCTCGGAACGACGCTGGCGGAGCTTCAGGTCACGTTTTCGCTCCTGATCGTGCTGCAGACGTTCTTCTCGCCTTTCCAGGCCTATCTGGTCGATCGCTTCGGCCCCAAGCTGCTGATCTCGGTCGGCGCCATCATGTCGGGCGGAAGCTGGGTGCTGGCTGCGCAGGCCAACAGCCTGACGGCGCTGTACCTGACTTATGGGGTGATCGGCGGCTTCGGCACCGGCATCATCTATGTCGGCATCATCGGCCTGATGGTGCGCTGGTTTCCCGATCGGCGCGGCCTCGCCACCGGGCTTGCGGCCGCGGGCTACGGCTTCGGCGCGTTCTTCACCAGCTTCCCGATCGACAGCATGATCAAGAGCTCCGGTTACGCCCACACGCTCGTGGTCTGGGGCATCATCCAGGGCGTGATCGGCGTCGCCGCGGCGCTCGGGCTGCGCACGCCAGCCGAGGGATATCGTCCGCCCGGCTATGATCCGACGACGGTGCAGATCGAGATGCAGTCGCGCCGCAGCTATTCGCCCAAGGAGATGCTGGCCAATCCGATCTTCTATCTCCTGTTCGTCATGATGGCGATGATGTCGACCAGCGGCCTGATGGTGGTGTCGAACGTCGGTCCCTTCGCCAACGAGTTCAAGGTGGCCCAGGTGCTGGTGCTGGGCATGGCGGCGCTGCCGCTCTCGCTGACCTTGTCGCGTGTGACGAACGGGCTCACCCGGCCGTTCTTCGGCTGGGTGTCCGACCACATCGGCCGTGAGTACACGATGGCGCTCGCGTTCTCGCTCGAGGCGCTTGCGATCCTGGTGCTGTTCGCCTTCATCGACAATCCGGCCATGTTCGTGGTGCTCACCGGTCTCGTGTTCTTCGGCTGGGGCGAGATCTTCTCGCTGTTCCCCGCCACGCTGACCGATACGTTCGGGCCGAAATTCGCCGCCACCAACTATGGTTTCCTCTATATCGCCCAGGGCGTCGGCTCGATCCTCGGCGGGCCCGCGGCGGCCTATCTCAAGCAGGCGACCGGAAGCTGGACCGCCGTGTTCATCCTGGTCGCCTGCCTCGACGCCCTGACCGCGTTGCTCGCCATCGTGGTGCTCAAGCCGATGCGGCAAAAGCATTTCGAGACCACGAAGTAGAGCGGCAATCAGCCTTTTGTCGCGCGCAGCAGCTCGAGGATCGCCTCGGCGAACATGCGCGGCGCTTCCTGCGGTGGGTTGTGGCCGACGTCCGGCAGCACACGCCGCTGACTAAGGGCCGGTGAAGAATTGGCCGTGCTGCTCCGACAACTCGGGCGGCCCGACCCCGTCAGTCTCGCCTTGCAGCGCAATCGTCGGCACCGCGATCTTTGGCCGGGCCGCGAGGCGGCGCTCGATCTCGTCGAGCGCCGGGTCGCCTGGCGCATAGCCGAAGCGATGTCGGCACGACTGGATCCTCACCGCGACGAAATCCGGATTGTCGAATGATGCGGCGCTGCGCGCGAACGTCGGCAGCGTGAGGCGGCAGGCGCAGCTTGGCAAGGCCCAGGCGCCGATCGGCGCCACGAAGATTTGTGATGGGCGACAAAATACCGGTTGATCAATCGCCCGCCGCTCTCCATCAAGGGCGCGGCGACTGATCGGGCGAGGGAGTTCATGCGAGCGGGCTTCGCGCCATGGAGCGAGCCGGGCGTTCGGCCCCTGGTCCGGTTCGAGGCGGTGAGCAAGCGTTTCGACGGCGTGGTCGCCGTGGATCGGCTCAGCCTCGACATCTACGAGCGTGAATTCTTCGCGCTGCTCGGTCCGTCGGGCTGCGGCAAGACCACGCTGCTGCGCATGCTCGCCGGGTTCGAGATCCCCGACCAGGGCCGCATCCGCCTGGCGGGCGACGATATCGCCGGCGTGCCGCCCTATCGCCGCCCCGTCAACATGATGTTTCAGAGCTATGCTCTGTTTCCCCACCTCACGGTCGCCGGCAATATCGCGTTCGGGCTCAAGCAGGACCGGCTGCCGCGCGGCGAGATCGAGACCCGTGTCGCCGAGATGCTGGCGCTGGCGCGGCTCGAGGGCCTGGCCGGGCGAAAGCCGCATCAGCTTTCGGGCGGCCAGCGCCAGCGTGTCGCGCTCGTCCGCTCGCTGGCCAAGCGCCCGAAGGTGCTGCTCCTCGACGAGCCGCTCGCCGCGCTCGACAAGAAGCTGCGCGAGGAAACCCGGTTCGAGCTGATGGATGTGCAGGCGCGGCTCGGCACCACCTTCGTGATCGTCACCCATGACCAGGAGGAGGCGATGACGGTCGCACACCGTATCGCCGTGATGGATCGCGGCGCGCTGGTGCAGGTCGCAACGCCGCCCGAGCTCTACGAGCATCCGAACTCGCGCTGGGTGGCGAGCTTCATCGGCGACGTCAACCTCATGGAAGGCACGGTGATCAAATCCGATGCCGGCGGGCTCGCGATCGCCGGGGAGGGGGGCCGCCGCTACCGGATGGCAGGCGCAAGCGAAATCCTTGCCGGACAGGAGGTGTGCATCGCGCTGCGGCCCGAGAGGGTGCAGTTCGCCGCGACCGCGGCGTCTGGCGCGGTCGAGAACTGCGTCGCCGGAATTGTGCACGATATCGCCTATCTGGGCGACATCTCGTTCTACCGGGTCAGGCTCGAGGACGGCAGCGTGATGACGGCCTCGCGCACCAACGCAAGCCGGAAGCCCGATCGCGCAATCGGGCGCGGCGACAAGGTGTGGCTCACCTGGGCGCCGGACGCGGGCGTCCTCCTCACACGATGAGCGGAGAGATGAGGACCGCCGACAAGGGCAACCGCAGGATCGGGCGAGGACGCTGGGGCGCGCGGCTCGTCGTCGGCGTGCCCTATGTCTGGCTCGCGGTGTTCTTCCTCGTTCCCTTTCTCATCGTCCTCAAGATCAGCCTGTCACAGACCGCGCTCGCGCTGCCGCCCTATGTGCCGGTGCTCGATGTCTCGGCGGGATGGCAGGGCTTCAAAGCCTTCATCGCCGGGCTCGGCTTCGACAACTTCGCATCTCTCTTCGCCGACCGGATCTATGCGCTCTCGTATCTCAAGAGCCTGGAGGTCGCCGCCGTCTCGACTGCCATCCTGCTGCTGATCGGCTATCCGCTGGCTTACGCCATGGCGCGCGCGCCGGGGAGACTCCAGTCGGTGCTCGTGATGCTGGTGATCCTGCCGTTCTGGACGTCGTTCCTGATCCGCGTCTATGCGTGGATCAACATCCTGCAGACGGACGGCCTGCTCAACCGCGCTTTGCAGGCGCTTGGTCTCACTGACGCACCGATCGTCTGGCTCGCGAGCGACACCGCTATCTACATCGGGGTCGTCTACTCCTACCTGCCGTTCATGGTGCTGCCGCTCTATGCGAGCTTGGAGAAGATGGACCAGAGCCTGCTCGAGGCCGCGGCCGACCTCGGCGCGCCGCGCTGGAAGGCGTTCTGGCTCGTGACCGTGCCGCTCTCGGCGCCCGGCATCGCCGCCGGCGTCCTGCTGTGCTTCGTTCCGATCGTCGGCGAGTTCGTCATTCCCGATCTGCTCGGCGGATCGGACACGCTGATGATCGGCCAGACCCTGTGGACCGAATTCTTCTCCAACAAGGATTGGCCGGTCGCTTCGGCCATCGCCGTCGTGCTGCTCTGCCTGCTGGTGGTGCCGATGGCGGTCTACCAGCACCTGCAGATGAAAACGGCCGACCGCGGGAGCTGAGCGTGAAGGCGAAACGTGAGTGCCGATTTTCGATCCAGATCGAGCGCAAAGGGTAAGCGATGCGGCGTGGCCTCTCGGCTTTCAACCTGACTTCGCTCGCGCTCGGGCTTGCCTTCCTGTACCTGCCGATCGCGATCCTGGTGATCTACTCGTTCAATGCCTCACGGCTCGTCACGGTGTGGGGCGGATGGTCGATCCGCTGGTACGTGGCGCTGCTCGATGACATCGCCATCCGCCAGGCGGCGGCGGCCTCGTTCGCGATTGCGACCGCCTCGGCGGCGGCCGCCACCGTGCTCGGTACCCTCGCGGCCATCGCGCTCACCCGGTTCGGCCGCTTTCGCGGCCGCCTCGGCTTTTCGGCCATGGTCTACGCGCCGCTCGTCATGCCCGAGGTGATCACCGGGCTCTCGCTGCTGCTGATGTTCGTCGCAGCCGGAATCGACCGCGGCTTCCTCACCGTGACGGCTGCGCACACCACCCTGACCATGTGCTTCGTCACGGTGGTGGTGCAGTCGCGGCTTGCCACATTCGACCGCAGCCTGGAAGAAGCCGCGATGGATCTCGGCTGTCCGCCGGCGCGCACCTTCCTCACGGTGACGCTGCCGCTGATCGCGCCCGCGGTGGTGGCCGGCTTCCTGCTCGCCTTCTCGCTCTCGCTCGACGATCTGGTGATAGCGAGCTTCACCACCGGCCCGGGCGCGACAACGCTGCCGATGCGCATCTATTCCGAGGTGCGGCTGGGCGTGAAGCCGGAAATCAACGCGATCTCCGCCATCCTGGTGGGCGTCGTGGCGCTCGCACTCTTTGTCGCCGCCTGGATCAACCGGCGCGCCGGGCGGACCGAGGTCCTCGATCTGCCGGCGAAATGACGGACGACAAAGAGCTGCTCGCTCGTCCCTTATTGACCGGGCGGCGTAGCGGCGGCGGTCGGAGACGGCGGCGCGGCGGGACGCGGCCCGGTGATCCGATCGATGACCGAGCGCACCGCATCGCGGGTCTTGCTGTCACGCACCGCCCGCAACAGCGGCGCGGCGGCGCCGGAACGCTGGATCAGGCTCGCCGGGTCGGGCAGCGGAAACGCGCCGTCCCAGGGTCCGTTCACGATGAAAGGCAGCGCGAAGGCGACGTCATCGGGTCCATTGAGCAGGCTCGCCGTGCCCTTGAGGTCGAGATCGCGCGACGGGATCGAGGCGCTGCCGCCGAGCGTGATGCGGACGGCCGATCCGTCGACGGTCGCCTCTTCCACGTTGACGGCGCCGTTCTCGACCTTGAGCACGACATTGAGCTTGTCGTACGGCGTGCGTCCATTCCGGTAGTCATTGCCCGAGAGCGGGCGGCGCTCGAGCCGGCGAAGCACCTGCTCGACATTGATGCCGACCAGCGCGCCCCGCTGGGAGGCGAGCGACACGGTTCCGGACAGGCTTCGGGTCAGGCCGAGCACGCTCGCGCCGGACCCCTCCAGCGCGACCGTCATGGTGCCCTTGCCCTCGACATGATGCAGCCCGAACAGCTCGCCGAGGCCGGTGTCGAGATCGACGTCGGTGAACTGCATGTCCGATTTGACCTCGGCGCCGGCGGCCGATTTGGCGAGCGCCAGCGAGCCCGTGATCCGCCCGTTGAAGGCCTGGGATTCGCCGACCGTGACTGCGAGCTTGCCGTCGCGCAGGCTTGCGGCGATCGCCGTGCGTCCGACCTGCAGCCGGCCGATGCGCACTTTCGCGGCCGACAGGCGCAGGTCGATGCCGAAACCGGTCAGGCCATCCAGCCCGAACGGCACCTGGTCCCACTCGCGGGCATTCGCGGTCCACAGCCGGACGGTCGAGAGATAGGGGGTCAGGTCGAGGCCGTCGGCTGCGAGCGTGCCCTGCCAGGTGCGCAGCCCGTTGGCGGCGTAGGTCAGCACGCCTTCGGCCGCGTTGCCGTCGAGCTCGACATTGACGCCGGACAGCGCAATCGCGCTGCCGACCATCTTGGCCTGTCCCTTCAGGCTGAAGCGCCCGAAACCGCCGCCGGGCAGCGGCGTGTCGCCGGTCCAGCGCAATGCGTCGCGCAAGGAGGCGGCCTCCGCCGACAGCGTACCGTCCACCTTGAGGGTCGGCGTGTCGCTCATGACCCCTTCGAACACGAGCTTGAGCGGCGCCCCGCTCAGCTTGAGCTTGAGACCCGAGCTGTCGCCGCTGAGCGCGGCGAGGAAATCGCTGATGGCGATGCTGGCCTCGACCGGCTCGTTGCGCCACCGGAACGTGCCGGCGGCCCCGAAGGTGCGCGAGATCGCGGGCCACGCCAACGAGAGATCGACGTCGGTGAGATTTTCCACCAGCTCATGTCCGGCGTCGCGCACCGTGATGGCGCCGTTCTCGATGCGGATCTCGGTGAACGCGCCGCTCCGCTCGACCGGCGCGAGCGCGTGCGCCAGCGAGGCGAGGAGCGGGGACCAGTTGGTCCGGCCGTCGGTCGCGACGTCGACTGAAATGTGCGGATGGTCGAGCGCGATGCTGGCGATTTCGATGCGCCCGAGCAGGAGCGGCAGGAAACGCAGATGCGCGATCAGCCGGTCGGCCGCGAGCGGCGGCGCCTGCGTGCCGGCGTCGCCGAGCACGACGTCGGCGAGACGCACGGTCCCGGACGGAAACAGGCTGACGTCGACCGGGCCGCGCAGCACGGGGTCGAGCCCGGTGACCGCCCGGATCTGCGCCTTGACGGCGTCGCGGGCGGCATCGGCCGAGACCAGGAATGAGGCCGCCGACAACACCGCAATACCGGCCGCGATCACGAGGCCGACGCCGATGACGAGACGCTTCAAGCCAGTGGCCGCGGTCACCGTTGGCAGTCCAGTCCTTCGAGGAAAGGGCGGGCGGAACTATAGCGCATTACCGGCGAAGTGTATGCGATTCGCCACAAGCGGAGATGCGCCATGCGTTGCGCCGCGAGTGCGGCGGGCAATTTACGCACTGTTGTGTCGCTTTTGGGGCCGTGACCGAGGGGAAGGCGTTCGGCCGCATGCCCGGCCGGGGTGTTGGCCGCCGGGCTTCACGCTGCAGCCGCGGATCGCCATCGGCGCCGCGGCGGGCCCGCTAGTTCAGGCCGGCTATTTCAGGGCTTTGGCGACCGAGTAGCTCGCCTCGGTCTTGCGCTTGATGTCATCGAGCGTCACGCCCGGCGCAAGCTCGGTCAGGGTCATCCCGCCCCCGCCCTTGCGGTCGATCGTGAACACGGCGAGATCGGTGATCACCATGTCGACCACGCCGGCCCCGGTGAGCGGCAGGGTGCATTTGTGCAGCAGCTTGGGCTCGTCCTTGGCGGTGTGCTCCATGATCACGACCACCTTCTTGACGCCGGCCACCAGGTCCATGGCGCCGCCCATGCCCTTGACCATCTTGCCCGGGATCATCCAGTTGGCGAGATCGCCGTTCTCGGCCACCTGCATCGCGCCGAGCAGCGCGAGATCGATGTGGCCGCCCCGGATCATGGCGAACGAGTCGGCCGATGAGAAATAGCTGGTGGTCGGGATTTCCGTGACCGTCTGCTTGCCGGCATTGATCAGGTCGGGATCCTCCTCGCCCTCGTACGGAAAGGGGCCGAAGCCGAGCATGCCGTTCTCGCTCTGCAGCTGCACGCTCATCCCGGCCGGGATGTAGTTCGACACCAGAGTCGGGATGCCGATGCCGAGGTTGACGTAGAAGCCGTCGCGCAGCTCCTTTGCGGCCCGTGCGGCCATTTGCTCGCGGGTCCAGGGCATGGGCTAGACCTCCTGTCCGGTTCCGGCTGCAGCAGCGCGCTTGCGCACGGTGCGCTGCTCGATGTGCTTCTTGGCCTGGGGCACGTGGATGAGGCGCTGCACGTAGACACCCGGCGTGACGATGCGGTCCGGATCGATCTGTCCGGGCTCGAACAGATGCTCGACTTCCGCAACCGTGACCTTGCCGGCAGTCGCCATGATCGGATTGAAGTTGCGCGCCGTCTTCCGATACACGAGGTTGCCCTCGGTATCGCCCTGCCAGGCGTGCACGATCGACAGGTCCGCGACCAGGCCGCGCTCCATGATGAAGCGCTCGCCCTCGAACACCCGCTCTTCCTTGCCCTTGGCGATTTCGGTCCCGGCCCCAGTGCGGGTGAAGAAGGCCGGAATGCCGGCGCCGCCGGCGCGGATGCGCTCGGCGAGCGTGCCCTGCGGATTGAATTCGATCTCGAGCTCGCCGGCCAGGAACTGCTGGGCGAAGGTCTTGTTCTCGCCGACATAGGACGAGATCATCTTCTTGACCTGGCGCGTGTCCAACAGGAGGCCGAGGCCGACGCCGTCGACGCCGGCATTGTTGGAGATGACCGTCAGGTTCTTGACGCCGGACTCGCGGATCGCCTCGATCAGCGTCTCCGGGATGCCGCACAGCCCGAAGCCGCCGGCCATGATCACCATGCCGTCCTTCAACAGGCCGGCGAGCGCCGTTTTCGCGTCGGGATGGAGTTTTTTCATGCGGGCTCCGCGCCAGGGCGATGCGTTCCGGGAAGGTGCAACTCTCTAGCCAGGGGGCGCGGGCCGATCAAGGGTATCGGGCGCGGCTGGGGCCCGGCGTCGCAGCCGGCGATCATCCGACCGGCGTGCGGGACGCCGTTATGGGGTGCGAAGGGCGTTCAATGAGAGCGGCGCCAGCGCCTGCGCGGGATCGATCAGGAGCGCCGGCAGCGCGGCGAGGCGGCGCGGGCGGGCCTGGGCGATCTCCGCGATCATCTTGTTGATGATCGCCTGGCCGAAGGAGTTGAAATCCTGCGCCACCATGACGAACGCGCCCGGACCGCCCATCACGTTGTCCTGGTAGTATTTGTCGAGCCCGCCCGGAGGATTGGTGTGCTCCGCATTCCACGACAGCGGGCGCTCGCTCAGGATCACCAGGCCGTTGATGGTCACGCCCTTGGCGACAACTTCGTCGCGGGCGAGCCTGACGTCCTTTCCCGCATTGTTGGTCCCGTCGCCCGACACGTCGATCGTTCGGCGCGGGGCCTCGAACGGGGCGCTTTCGAGCTGGGCCATGGCGAACTCGATGGCGCCGCTGATCGAGGTGCGGTCGGCGAAAGAGCGCGGCGCCTCGACCAACTGGCTTGCGAACTGCTGCGCGCTTGCGGTGTCGGAGATCGCGGTCCAGCCGATCACCACCTTCTGGGCGCCGATCCCCGACCACTCGACGAAGCAGATCGCGATGCGATGATGGGGGCCTGAGCGGACCGCATCGAGCACGCGCGGGTTCGTGATCGCCGTCGCATAGCCGTCGCGCTGAAGCTGGAACTTCTGCTGGTCGACGCTGCGCGACACGTCTGCCGCGAACACCAGCAGCAGATCGACCGGCTCCGCCGCCGATGCCGCCGCAAGCGTCATCGCAGCCATGACTGCGGTCGCCGCAAGCCGGATCACGGATCGGATCGTTCGCCTCATGCTGGCCTCGCGCCGATGGCCCCGTTGCATGCCCGCAAGCCTAGCGCATTTTTTTCACGCCGCATAACCGCGCAGGGGCTGCCGGCGCGGAAAAATTCCATAAAAAAATCGATCGCCGTTCTGCCGCGCCGTTCACTCGACCCGGCCGCGCACCGGCGCGAATGCGATCTCGACCAGGGTGCCGTCGTTGATCTTGCTCATGATCGCGAAGCGCGCGCGGTTGGCCTCGGCCAGTGCCTTGGTGAGCGGCAGGCTGAGCCCCGTGCCCGCCCCGTCCCAGCGCGTCGTGGTCGCGAGCGCGCGGAACGGCTCGAGCGCCGCCGCGAGCTCGTTCTCGCTCATGCCGATCCCGGTATCGCGCACGCGCAGCACCGGCTCCCCCGCCGCCGACGGCGCGGTGGACACGATCACCTGGCCGCCGGCGCCGGTCAGCCGGATCGAGTTGGACAGGAGTTTGAGGGCGATCTGGCGCAGGTGTCGCGCGTCGGCGACGACCGGGGGCAGATTGGGCGCGAGCGAGGTGCGAATGATGATCTGCTCACGATTGGCGTGCGGCTGAACCAGCGCCACGCAGGCCTGGACCGCCTCGTTGAGATTGATCTCGGCGAAGGCGAGCTCGAGCTTGCCGGCCTCGATCTTGGCGAGATCGAGCATGTCGCTGAGCAGCGCCACCGCATGGTCGCCGGCGGCGCGGATGTCCCGCAGGTAGTCGCGGTAGCGTTCGTTGCCGATCGGCCCGAAGCGCTCTTCGAGCATCACTTCCGCAAAGCCGACGATGGAGTTGAGCGGCGTGCGGATCTCGTGGCTGACCTTGGCCAGGACTTCGGATTTGGCGCCGGCCGCGGTATCGGTCGCCGCGCGCGCCGCCGCAAGCTCGCGCTGCGTGGTCTGCGCGGCCGCATCGAGCGCCGTCTCCAATTCGGCGACGCGCGCTTCGGCGGCGGCAAGCCGTTCGGCCTGCGCCGCGTCATTCTGTGCATCGCGGGCCCCGGGCTGCACCACGAGGGCAAGGGCGGTCTCGCCATCCCACGGAACCGCGAGCAGGCGTCCCTCGATCGGCCGCCGGTCGCCGCGCGGGTTGGCGACGGCGAGCGTCGTGCCGACGTCGGCCGCATCGCCGGCCGCCCGGCTGCCCTCTTGGACGAACAGGCTCTCGAGGCCGCCGCCCTCGGCAAGCGCGCTCAGGGTCGCGTGGCCGCTCCAGTCGAGAAAGGCGCGGTTGGCATAGAGCAGGGTATCGCGCCGGTAGACCAGGATGCCGACCGGGATACGCTCGAGCAGCGGCCGCTCGCCGGTCGCGCTGCTCGCGGCGCGCGACTCTGGAGCCTCCACCCGATGGCCGGCGGCTTCGGCAACCCGCGCCGGTGTACGCCGGGCACTCTCCGCCGGCGCCGCGGTTTCGCCCGCCGGCCCCGCGGCGTGCTGCCCGTTGTCGCCATTGAGCCGGGCGCTGAGCTCGCGCGCGAGCTCGTGGAAGGCACTGCGCTCCACCGGGCTCAGCGCCGGCATCTTCGCCTCGCTGGCGGCGGCGCCGGGAAACGGGACCACATTGGGCGCGCTCGTCACCAGCGAAAGCGCCGGGCGCGCCTCGTGACTGAGCTCTGGCGCCGCGACCGACGACGGCGCAGGCTCGGCCGCCGGGGTGGCGCTCGCGGCGGGTGATGGCTGCGGCGCGGCCGGCGGAGCGAAGCGCCGCATCTCGGCGAGCATCGCGATGCGTTCCACGTCCCGACACACCCCGAAGCCGCGATAGCCGAGGAAGTTGCGATGCCGGTCGTAGATCGGCAGGCCCGACAATTCGACCCTGAGCCGCTCGGTGCTGCCGTCGACCGGCCATGACGCGGTGATGCCGCTCCAGGTGTCGTGCGTCGCCACCGCGCGCGCCACCTGATCCTCCGGATCGAGCGCCAGCGCGCGGTTGATCTCGGCCCACGGGCGCCCGAGCGTGGCGCTCACCCTCGGGCCGATCACTTCGGTGAATTCGTCGGAACCCAGGGTGAAGCGGCCGGCCGCATCCATCTGCCACACGAACCGCATCGGATGGCGCCGGTCGCGCGGGGGCGCATCGGTGCGCAGCGGCGCGAGCGGCGTTGTGTCGGTTGCGGCGGGCGGCGCGACGGGCGCGGGGCACGAGGGTTGCGCGGGCGCTGGCTCATCGAGGGGCGGCGACGCGGAGGACCCTTCGACGCGCGCTGTGGGCGCCGGCGCCGCAAAATGTGCGACCAGCACGGTGGCTGCGTCGCTGCCGAGCTTCTCGAGCGTCACGCGGCCGAGCGCGCTGTCGCCGGCCGTGCGCCCCTCGGCGAGCGCCTGCTCGGCGAGGCTCGCCGCTCCGAGCCCCGCGAGCGTGTCGTGCCGGCCGAGCTGCACGCGGCCTTGGGGCGTCGCGTGCAGCAGCCGGCCGTCCGGCGCAAAGGCGGCGAGCGCAGCATCGGCGCCGTCGAGAAGGCGGCGGATGCGCTCGGCAA
>DASTZX010000219.1:0-10343 GCA_035764045.1 Xanthobacteraceae bacterium
GCCATCGGACCAACACAGGGAGGACTCGATGCGGACGTTGAAGCTGTCGCTGCCCGCCGTGGCGGCGCTCGTGCTGCTCATGGCGCCAGGCGCCTCGCAGGCCCAAACGGCGCTCTCGGGCGTCGTCAGCTCGGCCGAGGAAGGGCCGATGGAGGGCGTGCTGGTCACGGCCAAGAAGGACGGCTCGACGATCGCCATCACCGTCGTGAGCGACGCGCAGGGACACTACAGCTTCCCGGCGGGCAAGCTCGATCCCGGCCACTACGCGCTGCGCATCCGCGCGATAGGCTACGATCTCGACGGCAAGACGACCGCAGATGTGGCGGCCGGCAATGCCGCGACCGCCGATCTCAAGCTCAAGAAGACGCACAACGTCGCGTCCCAGCTCACCAATGCGGAATGGCTCGAGAGCGTGCCCGGGACGGCGGTGCAGAAGGATGCGCTGTTCAATTGCGTGAGCTGTCACACCGTCGAGCGCATCGTCAAATCGACCCACGACGCCGACGAATTCGTGCAGACCATGAAGCGCATGGGCAGCTACGCCAACCAGAGCGTTCCGACCCGTCCACAGAAGCGAAAGGCGGAGCGGCTCCTGGAAGAGCGCGGCGATCAGCGCGATGCGCTGTTTCGCAAGCGCGCGGAGTGGCTCGCCTCGATCAACCTGAGCGAGGGGACCACGTGGGAATATCCGCTCAAGACACTGCCGCGCCCGCACGGGCGCGCCACGCACGTGATCATCACCGAGTACGACCTGCCGCGGCCCTCGATCGAGCCGCACGACGTGATCGTCGGTAAGGATGGCAATGCCTGGTACACGAACTTCGGCGAGCAGAACATCGGCAAGCTCGATCCAAAGACCGGCAAGGTGACCGAGATCGCCCTCCCCGAGCTCAAGAAAGGCTGGCCGCAAGGCAGCCTCGGCCTGCGCCCGGACAAGGACGGCAACATGTGGATCGGCATGATGTATCAGGGCGCGATCGGCCGGGTCGATCCCACGACCGACAAGTTGACCATCTACTCGCTGCCGCCCGAAATGAACAAGGACATGGCGCAGGTGAACATGGTGCGCGCCGAGTCGGCCGGGGTCGACGGCAAGGTGTGGTCGCAGAACAACGGTTTTGCAGCCATCCACCGGCTGGATCTGGCGTCGGGCAACATCGAGACGATCGCGCCGTTCAAGGATTCCAAGGCGGGCGAGAACCACAACATCTACGACATCATCCCCGACTCGCAGAACAACGTCTACTTCACCGACTTCGCCCAGGAGCATGTCGGCCGGGTCGACGCCAAGACCGAGAAGGTGACGATGTACGAGCTGCCGACCAAGAAGTCGGCGCCGCGGCGCGGCATGATGGACGCGCAGGACCGGCTCTGGTTCGGCGAGTATCGCGGCAACAAGATCGCGATGTTCGACACCAAGGCCGAGAAGTTCAGCGAGTGGGAGATGCCGCTCAAATGGGCGGCGCCGTATGACGTCACGGTCGACAAGAACGGCGAGGTCTGGACCGGCTCGATGATGAACGACCGGGTCACGCGGCTCGATCCGAAGAGCGGGACCTTCGTCGACTACCTGCTGCCGCGTGAGACGAACATCCGCCGCGTCTTCGTCGACAACTCGACCACGCCGGTGACGTTCTGGGTCGGCAACAATCACGGGGGCTCGATCGTCAAGCTCGAGCCGCTGGATTGATCATCCGCCGGCTACTGTCATTCCGGGGCGCCGCGCAGCGGCGAACCCGGAATCCAGCAGCGGATATACGAGTTTGGCTGGATTCCGGATAGCCGCGCTTCGCGCGTCTTCCGGAATGACGACGACGCGATTGTTGCCGCGTCAGTTTCCGCCGTCGCGCAGGCGGCGCACGCTCGCGCTTGCGCGCCGGTCGGTGGGATCGACTGCCGCGGCGCGCTCGTAATCCTCGAGCGCAAGATCGACCTGGCCGTCCTTTTCGCGCGAATAGCCGCGCCACACCAGCGCACTCACGGCGCGCGGATCGATCTCGAGTGCGCGATCGAAATCGGCAATCGCGTTCGCATAGTTCGCGAGCATCATCCACGCATAGCCGCGGCCCACATAGGCATAGTAGCGGTCGTTCGCGCGCGGCAGCTTGATGTCGATCGCGCGATCGTAATCGGCGACGGCGTCGCGCGGCTGGGAGAGACGGATCTGCGCCTCGGCGCGCGCCAGGTAGTAGCCGGGATCGCGAGCCGCAAGGCTGATCGCCTCATCGTAGTAGGTGACCGCCTGGGCATAGTCGCCCAGCGCGGCCATCGCCCGGCCGGCCGCGAAGCGCAAGGTCGGATTGGCGGGGTCGAGACGGGAGCCCATGACAAAATCGGCGCTCGCCTCGCCGAAGCGGCCGAGCCGCATGTAGAAGTAGCCGCGCTCGATGTAGAGGGCGGGATCCGGAGGCTGCATCTGCACCGCGGTGGTCAGATCGGACTCGGCCAGCTTGAATTCTTTCACCGACTCGAACAGGCCCGCGCGGCGCACCAGGATGCGCCGGGCCTCCCCGGCGCCGAGCGCCGGGTCGATCCCGAGCGTGCGATCGACCAGAAGGCGGCCGAAGGTGTGCTGCAGCTCGGGGTCCAAAGACTGCGTGGCCGCCGCTGCGGCGCGCGCCGGCTTGCTGTCCTCGCCCTTGGCGGGCGCCACAAAGCCGAGCAGAGCGGCGAGAGCCGCTCCCAGCCATGCTCCGAAGGCACGACTTGTCATGCGCTACGACGTCCCTTGCGATACCGTGGCATCCTGCCCGCGAGACATGAGGAATCCGCTGCGGGCGGCGGCGCAATTCGCCGACAAAGCGCCGGCGTTTTTCCCGAACCGGTTTACCTTTCGCGAACCATCGCGGCGGCGGGGCGGGGCCAGGGTGTTTTCGGGAGAAATTCGGCCCGTCCGGCTCCGCGGCCCGGCGCCGAGCCGGCCTCAATCCATCGGCAGGCCCGCATAGTTCTCCGCGAGCGCGGTCGCCGCCGCGGTCGAGCTCGCCACATACGAGAGCTCCGCGAGCTGGCGCCGTTGGTCGAACGGCACCTCGTCGGGAAAGCGGTGGAAGATCTGGGTCATCCACCAGGAGAAGCGCTGCGCTTTCCAGATCCGGGCAAGGCAGGTCCGCGAATAGGCCTCGAGCAGATCGGTGCGGTTTGCACCGTAAAACGCCGCGAGCGCACGCGACAGCACCACCACGTCCGCGACCGCGAGGTTCATTCCCTTGGCGCCGGTCGGCGGGACGATATGGGCGGAATCGCCGGCGAGAAACAGCCGTCCGATCTGCATCGGCTCGGCCACGAAGCTGCGCATCGGAGTGACGCCCTTCTGGAGGATCGCGCCCTCGGCGAGCGGGCGCACGCCGTTGAGGCGGGTGTGTAGCTCCTCCCAGATGCGCGCATCCGGCCACTTCTCGATGTCTTCGTCGGGGGCGCATTGGAGATAGAGCCGTGCCAGCGCCGGCGAGCGCATGGTGTAAAGCGCAAAGCCGCGATCGTGATAGGTGTAGATCAGCTCGTCCTCGGGAGGCGGCGATTCGGACAGGATGCCGATCCAGCCGAACGGGTACTCGCGCTCGAACGTCTGCAGCAGGCCGGCTGGAAAGCTCGGCCGGCAGATGCCATGGAAGCCATCGCATCCGCCGATGAAATCGCAGTCGATCTCCTGCGCTGCGCCGTCGTGGCGAAACCGGATGTTGGGCCGACCGCGCTCGAAGTCGTCGATCGAGACGTCCTCGACCTCGAACAGAATCGGCACGCCGTCGGAGATGAGCCGCGTGACCAGATCCTTCACGACCTCCTGCTGGCCATAGATGGTCACGCCCTTGCCGATGAGGCTGCGGAAGTCGAGGTAATGCAGCGCGCCGTCGAAGTTGAGATGGATGCCGCGGTGGAACATGCCCTCGCGCAGCATGCGCTCGCCGACCCCGAGCTCGACGAGCAGATCGTTGACCCACTGTTCGAGCAGGCCGGCGCGGATTCGATGCTCGATGTAGGCGCGGCTGCGGTTCTCGATGATGACCGAATCGATCCCGGCGCGGCGGAGCAGCAGGGCGAGCATGAGCCCGGCGGGCCCGGCGCCCACGATACCTACCTGGGTGCGCATCCTGCTCTCCGCGCTGCGTTTTCCATGGTCGTCCGGAGCCTATCCGGGGCGCCCGCCTGCGGAAGGGACGTAAGCCGGAAACGCTTGGACGTTTCGGAACGCCGCCGTTCGCCCCGGCGGCGGGCCCGGAAATCCGCGGCTGGCCGCCCCGAATTCGTGACAGGGGGTTAACTTAAACCGGGCTGCAGGATTGACTTTCGGCGGCGCAGCATTATGTTCCCCGCGAACGGCACGATACATTTCGGCCGCCATTTCCGCGCATCACCCGACGTCGTTCAAGCATCCGGGCGCGGCCTGGACCTCCGGGCGGTCACGTTTCGAGGCTACATGTCTTTCGCCCATCTCGGCTTGTCCGACAAGGTTCTCGCCGCAGTCGCCGCGGCCGGCTACACGACCCCCACTCCGATCCAAGACCAGGCCATCCCGCACGTGCTGGCGCGCCGCGACGTGCTCGGGATCGCGCAGACCGGCACCGGCAAGACCGCCGCTTTCGTGCTGCCGATGCTCACCAAGCTCGAGCAGGGTCGCGCCCGCGCGCGCATGCCGCGCACGCTCATCCTCGAGCCGACGCGCGAGCTCGCCGCCCAGGTCGAGGAGAGCTTCAACAAGTACGGCGCCAAGCAGAAGCTCAACGTCGCGCTGTTGATCGGCGGCGTCTCGTTCGACGATCAGGACTTGAAGCTCACGCGCGGTGTCGACGTCCTGATCGCCACGCCGGGCCGCCTGCTCGATCACTTCGAGCGCGGGCGCCTGTTGCTCACGGGAGTGGAGCTCCTGGTGATCGACGAGGCCGACCGCATGCTCGACATGGGCTTCATCCCCGACATCGAGCGCATCTGCAAGCTCGTCCCGTTCACCCGCCAGACCCTCTTCTTCACCGCGACCATGCCGCCGGAGATCCGGCGCATCACCGAGCAGTTCCTGCACAATCCGGTCAAGGTCGAGGTCGCCCGCCCGGCGACGACGGTCGCCACCACCACCCAGAGCCTGGTCAAGACCGGGCGCGAGCCGCACGAGAAGCGCGAGACGCTGCGCCACCTGATCCGCGCCGCCGACGGTCTCAAGAACGCGATCATCTTCTGCAACCGCAAGCGCGAGGTCGCGCTGCTCCACCGCTCGCTCGTCAGGCACGGCTTTTCGGCCGTCGCGCTGCACGGCGACATGGATCAATCGGCGCGCATGGCCGCCCTCGACCAGTTCCGCCGCGGCGAGGTCAGCCTTCTGGTCGCCTCCGACGTCGCGGCGCGCGGGCTCGATATTCCCGACGTGAGCCACGTGTTCAATTTCGACGTGCCGCACCATCCGGACGACTACGTCCACCGCATCGGCCGCACCGGCCGCGCGGGGCGCAGCGGTGCGGCGGTGACCATCGTGGCGCCGGCCGATCACAAGTCGGTCGGCGCGATCGAACGGCTGATCGGCCAGTCGATCCCATGGGCCGGCGATCCGCCGGCCGCATCGGAGGGCGACGAGGCGGAGTCCGGCCGCCATGGCCGGCGCGGTGGACGCGGTGGGCGCCGCGGCGGCAAGCCGCGCGCCGAGCACCCCCAGGCGGAGCGTCCGCGCGAGCATCAGCGTCCGCGCGAGCATCAGCCGCCGCGCGAACGTCCGCCGGCCCCGGTCACGCCGCTCGAGGCCGCCCGCCCGCGTCGCGCGCCGCCGCGTGAGCACGCCGAGGAAGCTGCGGATCACTCGCACCTCCCGGCTTTCCTGTTCCGCCCGACGCGACTCAAGGCCTGAGGCGGTCGCCTCGGGCCTTCGTCCACAGCGCGCCGATCGCCCGGATTCTTGGCCCCGATCTCGGGGCCTGATTTTCTCGACGGCAAATCATTGAATTTTAATGCTTTTCGCTAGGCGGCCGAACGCCTGCATTTACCTCAAATTCACCCGCAAATCCTACCTTCCGCACGGATAAAGGGACGACCGTGGGAGGTCGCACAGGCTGAATTCGCGGGTGGGGTCTCGGCCCGCGAGCGGAGTTCGAGGCATGGCCGTTCAACGAGACGAGCACGAACGCACGATGGCGTTCGCGGAAATCGCGATCGGCCAGATCAAGGCGTTGCGCCAGCCCGCCACGCCGCGGCTCTATGAAATCTGGTACAATTACGCGACCGGCTACAATCCGGCGCTCAACGCCAAGATCAACGACACGCTGGCGAGCGGCGGCACGCTGAGCGAGGCCGACGTCGACTCCATCTATCAGACCTTCATCTCGCCGACCCGGATGGTCGAGGAGCTCGACTCGGTCAACGACCGCATCAGCGAGGAAATCGACCAGGTCATGGCGCTGATCGACAGCGCGTCCCATTCGGCCAGCCGGCGCGACGCCGACCTCGAAGATGTGACCAGCAAGCTCGGCAAGACCGAAGACCGCGACGCGGTGCGCGGCATCATCGAGAGCCTGGTGCAGACCGCCTCCGACATCAAGCGCGACAATCGGGCGCTCGAGGCGCGGCTCAAGTCGTCCAAGCACGAGATCACGCAGCTGCAGATCAATCTCGAAGCCGTGCGCAACGAGAGCATGACCGATCCGCTGACGACTCTCGCGAACCGCAAGTTCTTCGACGAGGCGCTGGCGAAAGGCCTGTCGGACGCGGCGGCGACGACCGAGCCGTTGTCGCTGATGCTGACCGACATCGATCATTTCAAGCAGTTCAACGACAATCACGGCCATCTGACCGGGGATCAGGTGCTCCGCCTGGTCGCGATGTCGGTGAAGCAGAACGTGAAGGGCCAGGATATCCCGGCGCGCTACGGCGGCGAGGAATTCGCCATCGTGCTGCCGCGCACGTCGCTGCGCGAGGCGAACGCGGTCGCCGACCAGATCCGCCGCGCGGTGATGAGCAAGGAGCTGATGAAGCGCTCGACCGGCGAGCATCTCGGCCGCGTCACCGTCTCGATCGGGGTCGCCACCCATCGCCGGGGCGACAGCGTCAATTCGCTGATCGAGCGGGCGGACTGCTGCCTCTATGCGGCCAAGCGCAACGGCCGCAATCGCGTGATCTGCGAGACCGACCCGGAAGTCACGCCCGCGGCCGAGACGCAGGTCGCCTGACCTCACGCGCCGCGCGCGCCCGCGCCGCTCCGCGTGCACGCCTGCCTATCGACGTGGCGCGCCGGGCCGCCGCCAGGGCCTCGCGCGCCCACACGGCGAGCTCGTCGGGATCGTCGTAGAGCCGATCGGGCAGGCGCCAATAGGACATCGCCACCCGCTTGTTGCCCTTGGCCGCATAGGTGAAGGGACCCGCTCCTTCGCGGCGGAAGCCCGCCTTCGTCGCATCGTCCGCCTTGAGATAGATCACCCCGTCGGCGGCGAGCGCGAACATGATCCCGTCGGAATAGATGCCGAAGCCGCCGAACATCCGCCGCACTCCGACCGGACCGAAGGCGGCGAACAGCTCGATGATCGATGCGGCGTCCATCGGCGGGGCCGTCGCGCCGCAGCGCCGCGCGCTCAGTGCGCCTCGGCGGCGTCTTCCGATGCCGGGGTGAGCGCGACCGATTCGCCGCAGCCGCAGGCGGAGGTCTGGTTCGGATTGTTGAACACGAAGCCGGCGGACAGCTTGTCCACCTTGAAGTCCATCTCGGTGCCGAGGAGGAACATCACCGCCTTGGGGTCGATGAGGAGCTTGACGCCCTTGTCCTCGATCACCTCGTCCTGCGGCCGCGCGCTCTCGGCATATTCCATGGTGTAGGACATGCCGGCGCAGCCGCCGTTCTTCACGCCCACGCGCACGCCGGCGATCGGGCGCTCGGCCTTGCCGAGAATCTCCTTGATGCGGCTTGCCGCTGCATCGGTCAGACGCATCACCTGGGGGCGCGGCCGGGGGCTCGCCATCGTGGTTCTCTCCTTGCGCCGGGTTCAAGGCCCGGCGAAACAGATGTCCTTAACATAACAACGATTTCCAGCCTGTGAAGGCCTCGCCGGGGCGCCTCAATAGATCGCCCACAGGCCGGGGGTGGCGAGCTCGACCAAGTGCTGGTCGGGATCGCGGAAGTAGACGCTGTGCCCCCCTTTCGACCAATCGGTGCGGCCCTCGATCGCGACGCCGTGCTCGGCAAGCCGGGCTTCCCAGCGCGCCAGTGCGTCGGCCGGAACCGCGAAGGCGATATGCAGCGGACCATGCCCGTCATGCGGCGGGATGGTCCCGCCCGGCATGTGGACCGTCTCGAGGGTCGCGCCGCGCTGGAACAGCAGGAGCACGCTGTGGCCCCCCACATCATAGGCGCGGAAGCGCGAATCGCCGGTCATCGGCGCGAGCCCGAGCACCTGTTCGTAGAACGCCCCGGCCCGCGCGAGGTCATCGACGTAGAGGCAGGTTTCGATCACCCGCTCGAGCTGCGGCGCGGCCTCGCCCACGGCGCTCACCACATGTTGAGCACGACCCGCGCCTCGTCCGACATCCGGCTCGGATCCCAGGGCGGGTCCCACACGACGTTGATCGCGACCGGCCCGACGCCGGGGACGCTCGCCACCGCATTCTCGACCATGGTCGGCAGCTCCTGCGCCGACGGGCAGTTGGGCGTTGTCAGCGTCATGTCGACGCGCACGGCGCGGTCGTCGCCGATATCGATCTTGTAGATCAGGCCGAGCTCGTAGATGTCGGCGGGAATCTCCGGGTCGTAGACCGTCTTGAGCGCGGCCACGATCTCGTCGGTGAGCCGCGTCACCTCCTCCTGCGGCAGCGCCGGCCCGGCGGCTGCCGGGCGCTCGGGCGCGGAAGCCGCTTCCGGCTTGCCGATGTCCTTGATGGCGTCTTCGGTCATGACAGGAATTCCTGCGCCTTACGCAGCGCCTGGGCCAGAACGTCGACCTCCTCGCGCGTGTTGTAGAGCGCGAAGGAGGCGCGGCAGGTGGCGGTGACGCCGTAGCGCGCGAGCAGCGGCATCACGCAATGGGTGCCCGCGCGCACGGCCACGCCGGCGCGATCGATGATGGTCGCGACGTCGTGCGGATGCGCGCCCTTGAGCTCGAAGGAGACGATCGCGCCCTTGTCGCGCGCATGGCCGAAAATGCGCAGCGAGTTGATCTCGCGGAGCCGGTCGTGCGCATAGGCGATCAGGCTGCGCTCATGGGCCTGGATGCGGGGCTTGCCGATCGACTGGATGTAGTCGAGCGCGGCGCCGAAGCCGATCGCCTGCACGATGGGCGGCGTGCCGGCCTCGAACCGGTGCGGCGGCTCCCCATAGGTGATGCGGTCCTCGAACACCTCGCGGATCATCTCGCCGCCGCCGTTGAATGGCGGCATGGTGGCGAGATGCTCGTGTTTGCCGTAGAGCGCGCCGATGCCGGTCGGCCCGTAGAGCTTGTGCCCCGTGACGGCGTAGAAGTCGCAATCGAGGTCGCGCACGTCGACGTCGAGATGCACCGCCGCCTGAGCGCCGTCGACCAGGACCGGGATGCCGCGCGCGTGGGCGAGCCGCACCACGTCTTTGACCGGGACCACCGTGCCGAGCATGTTCGACATGTGGGTGACCGCCACCATCCGGGTACGGTCGGTCAGGAGCTTCTCGAACTCGTCGAGCAGGAAATTGCCGTCTTCGTCGATCGGCGCCCACTTGATCACCGCGCCGTGCCGTTCGCGCAGGAAGTGCCAGGGCACGATGTTGGAATGGTGCTCCATGATCGAGAGCACGATCTCGTCGCCCGGCTTGATGCGCTCGCGTCCGAACGTATAGGCGACGAGGTTGATCGCCTCGGTGGCGTTGCGGGTGAAGACGATCTCCTCGGGCCGGCCCGCGTTGAGGAAGGCGCGCACCTTCTCGCGCGCGCCCTCATAAGCCTCGGTCGCGGCATTCGCGAGGTAGTGCAGGCCGCGATGCACGTTGGCGTATTCGGACGTGTAAGCCTCGCTCAGGCGATCGAGCACCGCCTTGGGCTTCTGCGCCGACGCTGCGTTGTCGAGATAGACGAGCGGCTTGCCGTAGACCTGCAGCGAGAGCGCGGGAAAATCGGCACGGACCCGCGCGAGGTCGTAGCCGCCATTGGTGAGCGCCGGGTGGGTCATTGCCGCGCCTCCAGCCAGGCGACGACGCGCTCCGACAGCATGTCGCGCAGCCCCTCATGCGCGATGCCCTCGATCGCCTCGCCCACGAAGGCCTGGATGAGCAGCGCTTCGGCCTCCTTCGGCGGAATGCCGCGCGCCCGCAGATAGAACAGCAGGTTCTCGTCGAGCCGTCCGGCCGTGGCGCCATGGCCGCACTGCACGTCGTCGGCGAAGATCTCGAGCTCGGGCTTGTTGTCGGACTCGGC
>DASTZX010000220.1:0-3488 GCA_035764045.1 Xanthobacteraceae bacterium
CGCCGGAACTCGGGGCCGGCGCGGTGCGGCTGAGCCTCGGCCGGGACACCACCGAGGCCGAGATCGAAACCTTTCTTATCGCTTGGAGGAAACTCGTTTCGCGCCTATCTAAGGGTGAGAAACGCGGTCCAAAACGCGGCCTTGCCGCCTGAACCCGAGGGGTGACCTTTCGGAATCGGACCCGACACCATAACGCAAGCTCCAACCCGCGGACCTTGAATCCGCAGCGGAGGGATGAATGCCTGCCGTCCAGGAGACAGTCGATCGGGTTCGCCTGATCGATGTCGACCAATACAAATATGGATTCGAGACGCTGATCGAGTCGGAGAAGGCGCCAAAGGGCCTCTCCGAGGATATCGTGCGCTTCATTTCCGAGAAGAAGGGCGAGCCCGCCTGGATGCTCGAGTGGCGGCTCACCGCCTATCGGCATTGGCTCACCATGCGCGAGCCGAGCTGGGCGCGCGTGAGCTACCCGAAGATCGACTACCAGAACATCTACTATTACGCGGCGCCGAAACGCAAAACCGGTCCGGCCTCGCTCGACGAGGTCGATCCCGAGATCCTCAAGACCTACGAGAAGCTCGGCATTCCGCTGCGCGAGCAGGAGATGCTGGCCGGCGTCGAACGGCCGTCGGGCTCGCGCGTCGCCGTCGATGCGGTGTTCGATTCCGTCTCGATCGCGACCACCTTCAAGGAGGAGCTCAAGAAGGCCGGCGTGATCTTCATGCCGATCTCGGAGGCGATCCGCGAGCACCCCGATCTGGTGAAGAAATATCTCGGCTCGGTGGTGCCGGTGAGCGACAACTTCTTCGCCAGCCTCAACTCCGCGGTCTTCTCCGACGGCTCGTTCGTCTATGTGCCGCCGGGCGTGCGCTGCCCGATGGAGCTCTCCACCTATTTCCGCATCAACGAGCGCAACACCGGCCAGTTCGAGCGCACCCTGATCATCGCCGACAAGGGCTCCTATGTGAGCTATCTCGAAGGCTGCACGGCGCCGAAGCGCGACGAGAACCAGCTGCACGCCGCGGTGGTCGAGCTCGTCGCGCTCGATGACGCCGAGATCAAGTATTCGACCGTGCAGAACTGGTTCCCCGGCGATTCCGAGGGACGCGGCGGCATCTTCAACTTCGTCACCAAGCGCGGCGACTGCCGCGGCCGCGGCTCGAAGATCTCCTGGACCCAGGTCGAGACAGGCTCCGCGATCACCTGGAAATATCCGAGCTGTATCCTGCGCGGCGACAACTCGCAGGGCGAGTTCTACTCGATCGCGATCTCGAACGGCCGCCAGCAGGTCGACTCCGGCACCAAGATGATCCATCTCGGCAAGAACACCACGAGCCGGATCATCTCCAAGGGCATCGCCGCCGGCCGCTCCAACAACACCTATCGCGGCCTGGTGCAGGCGCATCGCCGCGCCAGCGGCGCGCGCAACTTCACCAACTGCGACTCGCTGCTGATCGGCTCGCATTGCGGCGCGCACACGGTGCCCTACATCGAGGCGAAGAACTCCTCGGCGGTGTTCGAGCACGAGGCGACGACGTCGAAGATCTCCGAGGACATGCTGTTCTACTGCATGCAGCGCGGCCTCTCCGAGGAGGAAGCGGTGGCGCTGGTGGTCAACGGCTTCGTGCGCGACGTGCTGCAGCAGCTCCCGATGGAGTTCGCGGTCGAGGCGCAGAAGCTGATCTCGATCAGCCTCGAGGGCTCGGTCGGCTGACGGGGGCGGCGGTGTCCGAGCTCGACAAGGCCGTCGCGGCGCTCGATGCGCGGCGGTCCGAGGAGGAGGCGGATCGGCAGCGACGCCGGACCGCGGCCTGCGCGTTCCTCAAGGGCTTCTACGAGGCGGACGTCGCCCCGTCGAAGGCGCTCAAGCAGCGCGGGATTGCGAGCTCGTTCGACGGCGCGCGCCTGGTGCTGCAGCGTCCGGAGGAGGGGCACTTCGCCGACGGACTTGCGATCGTCGTCGGCGAGCAGGGCGAGATCGACATCGGCGGCCGGTCGCTCGGCCGTCCCGCGGCGGGTGCCGAGGCCGCGACCCGGAATGAGCTGATCGCCGAGATCATCACCCATTTCAGTTTGTAAGGAACACCGACGTGGCAATGCTCGAGATCAAGAACCTGCAGGTCACGGTGGACGGCCGCGAGATCCTCAAGGGCCTCGACCTCACCGTGAACAAGGGCGAGGTGCACGCCATCATGGGCCCGAACGGCTCGGGCAAGTCGACGCTCGCCCACGTGCTCGCCGGCAAGGAGCAGTACGAGGTGACCGGCGGGACGGTGACCTTCGAGGGCGTCGACCTGCTCGCGCTCGAGCCGGACGAGCGGGCGGCGCGCGGCATCTTTCTCGCGTTCCAATATCCGCTGGAGATTCCCGGCGTCACCACCATGAATTTCCTGCGCACTGCGCTCAACGCCCAGCGCAAGAAGCGCGGCGAGCCGGAGCTCAGCGCGCCCGAGTTCATCAAGAAGGTGCGCGAGGCGTCGGCCAAGCTCGGCGTCGATCAGGAGATGCTGCGCCGGCCGGTCAATGTCGGCTTCTCGGGCGGCGAGAAGAAGCGCAACGAGATCCTGCAGATGGCGCTGCTCGAGCCGAAGCTCGGGGTGCTGGACGAGACCGACTCCGGCCTCGACATCGATGCCCTGAAGGTGGTCGCGGACGGCGTCAACCGGCTGCGCTCGCCCGAGCGCGCCATGATCGTGATCACCCACTATCAGCGCCTGCTCAACCACATCGTGCCCGACATCGTGCACGTGCTCTCGCGCGGCCGCATCGTGCGGACCGGCGGCAAGGAGCTCGCGCTCGAGCTCGAGGCCAAGGGCTATGCGCCCTACCACGACGAGGCCGCGTGAGGCAGCCATGAACGCCGACCTGCGCCCGATCAAGACGCAAGCCGAGACCGCGCTCGCCGAGGCGTTCGCGGCCGCAAAAGGGCGGCTGCCCGGCGGGCGTGAGGTCGCGGCGCGGCGCGAGGCCGCGTTCCGCCGCTTCGAGGCGCGCGGACTGCCGAGCCGCCGCGTCGAGGAATGGAAATACACCGATCTGCGCGTGCTGATGCGCGAGGCGAAGCCGCTCGCGGGGCCGCCCGGCGGCACGCGGCCCCAGGCACTCGCGGACGCTCTGCTCGGGATCGCCGCGCAGCGGGTGGCGATCGTCAACGGCGTCTACGTGCCGGCCTGGAGCGATGCCGCTGCGGGCGATGCGGGCGTGGCCGTGACCGATCTGTTCACCTGGCTCACGGACAATCCGGACTATCCGCTCGACCGGGATTCCGAGCCGATCGACCGCGCGCTCGCGCTCAATTCGGCCTTCATGACCGGCGGCGTGGTGATCCACGTCAGGAAGGATGCCCGTGTGGCCAAGCCCGTCCATCTCGCCCATGTCTTTTCCGGCGAGACGGCGGCCGCCATGTATCCGCGCACCCACGTGGTCGTTGAGGCTGGCGCGCAGCTCACATTGATCGAGACGTTCGACGGGCCGGCCGGCCTCGA
>DASTZX010000221.1:0-8983 GCA_035764045.1 Xanthobacteraceae bacterium
GCGCCGGCATTGTTCATCGCCTCGTAGGCCATGCCGGCCGACATGGCGCCGTCGCCGATCACCGCGACGACGTTGTTCTGCTCGCCCTTCTGGTCGCGCCCGACCGCCATGCCGAGCGCGGAGGAGATCGAGGTCGAGGAATGGGCGGCGCCGAATGGGTCGTATTCGCTCTCGGCCCGCTTGGTGAAGCCGGACAGGCCGCCCCCCTGGCGCAGGGTGCGGATCCGGTCGCGGCGGCCGGTGAGGATCTTATGCGGATAGGCCTGGTGGCCGACGTCCCACACCAGACGGTCGTTCGGGGTGTCGAACACGTAATGCAGGGCGACCGTGAGCTCGACCACGCCGAGGCCGGCCCCGAGATGGCCGCCGGTCACCGCGACCGCGGCGATCATCTCCTGGCGCAGCTCGTCGGCAAGCTGGCGCAGCTTGGAGGGATCGAGCTTACGCAGGTCGGCGGGAACCGTGACCTTGTCAAGCAATGGCGTTTTCGACGACGGCTGAGACAATGACATTCTCCGGATCTTCACTGCGGCGTTAAGTCAACGCGTCCGCAACTTGGCCTCCGCCTGACGAGCAGGCGCGGATGACTCGTACGCGGTCCGGCACATTCCGCCCGCCGGCCCGTTCGTACCACCCGTTGAACTCTTCGCGGATCCGCCGAAGCCCCCGCCCACTGAGGAGTCCAAGTCCCCACAGTAGGCCACCCGGGCGCCCGGTGCAAACGGCACAGGAACTCGGTGGAAATGAGCGTATTTTGATACCGTCACTTGTCCTCCGCCACGTTGCCGCACCGGCATCCCTGACTCCGTCAACGGCCGAACGGTTCACCAGTTCGGGCCGGCGTCACTTCGCCGGCGCGAAGCCGATCGTTTTGCGTCCGCCAGAGTCGCCGCGCGGATGGCGGAACGAGATGAATTCTTCAGGCCGTACAACTGGTTGTCCGGATCATTCGGGGAGCGGAATAAACTCGGTCTCGCCGGGGACGAGTTCGAAGCGGCCGGCCTTCCAATCCGCCTTGGCCTGCTCGATGCGCTCCTTGCGCGAGGAGACGAAGTTCCACCAGATGTGGCGCGGGCCGTCCATGGTGGCGCCGCCGACCACCGCGATTCGGGCCGGCGAGACCGCCGTCACGGTGATGTGGTCGCCCGGCTTGAAGACGAGCAGCCGGCCTGATTCGAACCGGTCGCCCGCGATCTCGATCTCCCCGGAGACCACGTAGATTGCACGCTCCTCGGTCGCCGGGTCGAGGGGCAGCCTCGCCCCGGCCGCCAGTGTCGCGTCGGCGAACAGGGTGTCCCAGCCGGTGACGACCGGGGAGGCGAGCCCCAGGAACTGCCCGGCCACCACCCGGACGGTCTTGCCTTCGCCCCGCGCGACCGGCAGCGCCTCGGCGTCATGGTGCATGAAGGCGGGCGCCCCTTCCTCGGCGGCGGCGGGCAGCGCAACCCAACACTGCAGCCCATGCAGCGCCTCGCCGGCCACCCGGTGGTCGGGCGCGGTGCGCTCGGAATGGGCAATGCCCTGGCCGGCGCTCATCCAGTTGACCGCGCCCGGCCGGATGGCGGCGATGCTGCCGAGGCTGTCGCGATGCATGATCTCGCCGGCGAACAGGTAGGTGACGGTTGCGAGGCCGATGTGGGGATGCGGCCGCACGTCGATGCCCTGGCCGGCGCGGAACTCGGCCGGTCCCATGTGGTCGAGGAAGATGAAAGGCCCGACCATGCGGCGGCGCGACGAGGGCAGGGCGCGGCGCACCGAGAAGCCGCCCCCGAGATCGCTGGTGCGCGGCACGATCACCTGCTCGATCGCCGAGCACGAATAGACATCGCCCGGGACGGGATCCTTGCCGGGAAAGAAGCTCATGGCTGGCGCTCCTGCGGAACTTTTGTACACATAGGAACACCCCTGGCCCGCGCAAGCGGGCATGCGCTCGTGCACCGAATCCATGCATTCAGCGTCATCGAATCCATGCATTCAGCGTCATCATCCGCGCAAGCGGATGATCCAGTAACCGCCGCCGTCGCCTGGGTGTACTGGATGCCCGCTTGCGCGGGCATGACGCGTCCACCTTACGAAGACCGCTTGCGCGGATGATGACGCCTCCACATTGACCTCTGGCGGCGATTGATGCACACCGCGCCGCCAACTCACCGGTCAAGTCACGGGTCCTGTCGCCGGTCATGTCGCTCGTTGCCGCAAAGATCGTCTGGGCGCTGGGCTGCGTCGCCTGGTACCTGATCCGCTATCCGCACGAGCGCCGCGCGCGCAAGACGCCGGTCGCCCAGCGCCGCGACCGCGGGCTCAACCTGCTGCTGATGACGGTCTCGTTCACCGGCCTCTTTCTCGTGCCATTCATCAATGCGCTGACCGACCAGCCGGCGTTCGCGAGCTATCCGTTCCGTCCGCTGCAGGCCTGGATCGGAACGCTGGTGCTCGCCGGCGCGCTCATGCTGTTCTATCGCACGCATCGCGATCTCGGCCGCGCCTGGTCGGTGACGCTCGAGGTGCGCGCGCAGCATCGCCTGGTCGCGCACGGCATCTACACGCGGCTGCGCCATCCGATGTACGCGGCGTTCTGGCTGTGGGCGCTCTCGCAGGCGCTGCTGCTGCCGAACTGGATCGCCGGCCCGGCCGGACTCGTCGGCTTCGGCACGCTGTTCTTCGCCCGGGTCGGCCGCGAGGAGCGCATGATGCTCGACACGTTCGGCGAGGAGTATCGCGCCTACATGAAACGGACGAAGCGGATCGTGCCGGGGATTTATTGATTTACTCCGTCATGCCCGCGCTTGTCGCGGGCATCCACGTCTTGGAGCGTCACCAGAAAGCCAGACGTGGATGGCCGGGACATAGGCGAGCGAAGCGACGCCGTTCTTCGAACGGCTATGCCCGGCCATGACAGCTTCCCTCCGTCATGCCCGCGCTTGTCGCGGGCATCCACGTCTTGGAGCGTCACGGAAACGAAGGCGTGGATGGCCGGGACATAGGCGAGCGAAGCGACGCCGTTCTTCGAACGGCTATGCCCGGCCATGACGGCTTCGCACCTCACTTCACATCGAGCGGCTCGCTGCCCTTCGGCTTGCCGGACGCATCGAGGGTGATCTTCTCCACCCGCGCCTCGGCCTGGCGCAGCAACTCCTCGCAGCGGCGCTTGAGCGCCTCGCCGCGCTCGTAGATCGCGACCGATTCCTCGAGCGGGACCTTGCCTTCCTCGAGCCGCTTGACGATCGTTTCGAGCTCCTCGATCGCCCGCTCGAAGGAGAGCTTGGTGACGTCCGCGTGATTGGTGTCGGCCATGTGGTTATCCAGGAGAGCCGCGACTCAGGGGCCGCTTCATCACAGATGATGGAATGCCCGGTCAAGCCGGGCAATGCGGAAAAACCGGGACTTCTGCCGCCTCACCCGTGCATCAGGGTCTTGACGTGGGCGGCCACCGATTGCGCGAGCCCCTGCAGGTCGTAGCCGCCCTCGAGGACGGAGACCACGCGCCCGCCGGCATGGCGGTCGGCGGCCTCCATCAGCTTGCCGGTCACCCACGCATAGTCGTCCTCGACCAGGTTGAGGTTGGCGAGCGGATCGCGGGTGTGGGCGTCGAAGCCGGCCGAGATGACGACGAGATCCGGCTTGAAGCCGTCGAGCCGCGGCAGGATCACGCTGTTGAACGCCTCGCGGAACTTCTCCCCGCCGTCGCCGGCGGAAAGCGGCGCGTTGACGATGGTGTTGCGCTCGCCGCGCTCGGACACCGCGCCGGTGCCGGGATAGAGCGGCATCTCGTGGGTCGAGCAGTACATCACGGTCGGATCGGCCCAGAAGATCTCCTGGCTGCCATTGCCGTGATGCACATCGAAATCGACGATCGCGACCCGGTCGATGCCGTGCCGCTCCTGGGCGTGGCGCGCCGCGATCGCAGCGCTGTTGAACAGGCAGAAGCCCATCGGGCGCACCGTCTCGGCATGATGGCCGGGCGGACGCACCGCGCAGAAGGCGTTGCTGGCGCGCCCTCCCACAACCTCGTCGACCGCGTAGGTCGCGGCGCCGACTGCGCGCCGCGCCGCCTCGAAGCTGCCGGGCGACATCGACGTATCGGCGTCGATCCGCACCATCCCGACGTCCGGGCAGGCCTCGCGGATCTCCTCGATGTAGTCCATCGGATGGGCGAGCGCGATCGTTTCCAGCTCCGCGGCGGGCGCCTGCTCGCGCGCGAGCGTCTGGAATTTCTCGTCCTCCAGCGCGCGGTCGATCGCCTTGAGCCGGTCGGACCGCTCGGGATGCCCGAGCGGCGTGATGTGCTCGAGGTAGGCCGGGTGGGTGATGTAGAGCGTTGGCATGGGACAGACTTAATCCTCGGGCGCCGGGATTGAAAGCCGGGCAGGGGTGTCTGGGCACGGCAGTTCCCACATTCGGCGTCATCACCCGCGCAAGCGGGTGATCCAGTAAACACCGCCGCCCGCCCGGGATTACTGGATGCCCCGCTTGCGCGTCGCTTGCGCGGGGCATGACGCCGAAATTGTGGCGCGCCGGTGCCCCGCTTGCGCGGATGATGACGCCGAAATTGTGGACGCGCAGCGCCCCCTCACCCGACGCGCTTCGCGCGTCGACCTCTCCCCGCAAGCGGGGAGAGGCAAAGAAGCTACCGCTTCGCCCGCGCCGCGACGGCGACGCCCGGCGGCGGCGGAACATCGTCCGGCACGAAGAAGTCGCCCTGCAGCGGCTCGCGCGGGTCGACCCGGTAGCGCTCGAAATCGCTGACGCCCTCGCCGGCGAGGAACGTGTCGTCGATCAAAAAATGTCCGCTGAAGGTTTTCGCCGGCTTGGCGAACACCGCGTATGCGGCGTCGGCGAGGATGTCCGGCTTGCGCGAACGCCGCATGATCGCCTCGCCGCCGAGCAGGTTCTGGATCGCCGAGGTCGCGATCGTGGTGCGCGGCCAGAGCGCGTTGACGGCGATGCCCTGCGTCCTGAGCTCGCCGGCGAGCCCGAGCACGACGAGGCTCATGCCGAACTTGGCGATCGAATAGCCGGTGTGCGGCGCGAACCACCGCTCCTTCATGTCGAGCGGCGGCGACAGCATCAGGATGTGCGGGTTCTGGGCGCGGGCGAGGAAGGGGATCGCATATTTCGACACCATGAAGGTGCCGCGGGTGTTGACCTGATGCATCAGGTCGAAGCGGCGCATGTCGGTTTGCGCGACCGGCGAAAGCGCGATCGCGCTCGCATTGTTGACCACGATGTCGAGCCCGCCGAAATGCGCCGCCGTCCGCGCGATCGCCGCCTGGACCGCCGCTTCGTCGCGCACGTCGACGGCGAGCGGGAGCGCGCGCCCGCCCGCCGCCTCGAGCTCGGCCGCGGCGGTGTGGATCGTGCCGGGCAGCTTCGGGTGCGGCGCGTCCGTCTTGGCGGCGATCGCGATATTGGCGCCGTCGCGGGCGGCGCGTAGCGCGATCGCGAGCCCGATGCCGCGCGAGGCGCCGGTGATGAACAGGGTCTTGCCGGCAAGGGACATCAGCACCTCCATCGTCATGCCCGGCCTTGGGCCGGGCATCCACGTCTCATGATCAAGCGGCAAGACGTGGATGGCCGGGCATAGGCGAGCGAAGCGACGCCGTTCTTCGAACGGCTATGCCCGGCCATGACGGCCACTACTTCTTCTTCGCCAAAAACCGCTCGAACGCGGCGCGCGCCTCCGGCGAGCCGAGGCGGACCTTGAACAGGTCGGCCTCCTCCTCGATGCGCTCGATCGCCGGGTCGGGCGAGCCGCGCAGCAGCCGGCGCGTGATGCTGAGCGCCTCGGCGGGGAGGCTCGCGATCTCGCGCGCCGCGCGCATCGCCTCGTCCTCGACCTGCGCCGACGCCGCCACCGCGTTGACGAGGCCGGCGGCCTGCGCGCCGGCCGCATCGAGCGGGCGGCCCATGGCGAGCAGCGCGAAGGCGCGGGCATGGCCCATCAGCCGCGGCGCCAGCAGGCTCGATGCCGCCTCGGGCACCAGGCCGAGCGGCACGAACGGCGTGGAGAGGCGCGCGTCGCTCGCCGCGACCACGTAGTCGCAGTGGAACAGGAGCGTGGTGCCGATCCCGACCGCGAGCCCGCGCACCGCCGCGACCAGCGGCTTCTCGGCGCGGGCGAGCGCGACCAGGAAATGCAGGAGCGGCGGCGCGAGACCCGCGGCGTGTGCCGCGGCGTCGCGGAAATCCTGGAGGTCGTTGCCGGCGCAGAACGCGTCGGGCGCGCCGGAGATCACCATGCAGCGGACGTCCGGCGAGCGCGCCGCCTCTTCGAAGGCGGCGGAGAGCGCGGCGTACATCGGCACGGTGAGCGCGTTCTTCTTCTCCGGCCGATTGATCCGCACGGTGCGGACCGGGCCGTCGTCGCTGACGAGGATGAGATCGGAGGGGGGCATCCAGATTTGCTTTCCGCTCAGCGTAGCCTCTTCACCTCTCCCCGCAGGCGGGGAGAGGGAGCGCAGGCGCCGTGCATCGTGGCCAATCTATTCACGGCTCACCCGAACGCGGCGGCGGCCGGCAGCGCGCCCGCGCCCTCGGTGACGCTCGCCGCGAGGCCGTCGGCGGCCGTCGCGACGTGCTCGGCGAAGAAGCGGGCGAGCGCCACCCGCTGCGGCGCGTCGCCGCCCGCCTGGGCGAGGCGCTGCGCCGCCAGCGCCTCGTCGGCGAGCATGCAGCCGCCGGCCGCGATGCCGAACAGGCGCAGGTAGGGAGTCGCGCCCGCGAGCGCCGCGTCGGGCTCCTTGTCGAGCGCGGCGGCAACCCAGGCGGTAGTGCGGGCAAGCGCCTCGACCGCCTCGCCGAGGCGCGCGCCGGTCGATCCGAAGGCAGGATCGTTCGCGGCGTTGACTGCCGCGACCGTGCGGCGCAGCTCGTCCAGATAGGCGGCGACCGCGCTGCCGCCAGCGAGCGTGATCTTGCGGGTGACGAGGTCGATCGCCTGGATGCCGTTGGTGCCCTCGTAGATCTGGGTGATGCGCGCATCGCGGAAATGCTGCGCGGCGCCGGTCTCCTCGATGTAGCCCATGCCACCGTGCACCTGGATGCCGAGCGAGGCGACCTCGCTGCCGATGTCGGTCGCGAACGCTTTTGCGACCGGGGTGAGCAGCGACGCGCGGTCCTGCGCGGCCTTGCGGGCGCGCTCGTCCTTGGCGCGATGGCTGCGGTCGATCGCGACCGCGGTCGCATAGCAGATGGCGCGCGCCGATCGGGTGAGCGCGCGCATGCTGGCGAGCATGCGGCGCACGTCGGGGTGCTCGACGATCGCCGCCGACTCGCTCTCCGCCATGCCGGGGCGGCGGCCCTGGCGGCGCTCGCGCGCGTAGGCGACCGCCTGCTGGGTCGCGGCTTCGGCGATGGCGACGCCCTGCAGCGCGACCGCGAGGCGGGCCTCGTTCATCATCGTGAACATGCAGGCCATGCCGCGGTTCTCCTCGCCGATGAGGTAGCCGGTCGCGCCGCCGTTGTCGCCGAACACCATGGTGCAGGTCGGCGAGGCATGGATGCCGAGCTTGTGCTCGACCGAATGCGCGCGCACGTCGTTGCGTGGCCCGAGCGATCCGTCGCGGCCGAGGAGGAACTTCGGCACCAGGAAGAGCGAGATGCCCTTGGTGCCGGGCGGCGCGTCGGCGAGCCGCGCCAGCACGAAATGGATGATGTTGTCGGTGAGGTCGTGCTCGCCGTAGGTGATGAAGATCTTGCTGCCGGTGAGGCGGTAGCTGCCGTCGCCGGCGCGCTCGGCCTTCGTGCGCAGCGCGCCGACGTCGGAGCCCGCCTGCGGCTCCGTGAGCTGCATCGTGCCCATCCATTCGCCGGAGACGAGCTTGGGCAGGAATTGCTGCTTGAGCGTCTCGCTGCCGTGCGCCGCCAGCGCATTGATTGCCGCCATGGTGAGCACCGGGCCGAGGCCGAACGCCAGGGCGGCCGAATTCCACATCTCCACGCAGGCCGCGTTGACCGCATAGGGCAGGCCCTGGCCGCCCCATTGCTCGGGCGCGGCGAGCCCGTTCCAGCCGGCCCCGGCCCAGCCCCGATAGGCTTGCCTCCAGCCCGGCGCCGTCGTGACCGTCCCGTCCCGGAAGGGGGTGCCGTGCTGGTCGCCGATGCGGTTGAGCGGCGCGATGACGTCGGTCGCGTACTTGCCGGCCTCCTTGAGCACGGCGTCGAGCACGTCGTCCTCGAGGTCATAGATGCCCTCGTGCCGCGCCGCATCGAAGCGGGCGGCATGGCGGAGCGCAAAGGCGATGTCGGCAACCGGCGCGCGGTAGGTCATGGGGCAGGGATTCCGGCCGAGGGTCTGCGGGGCTTGGGTTGCAGTCTAAAGCAGAATCGGGCCAGTCGGAGCGTTTTCATGCCCGGGCGGATTTTCCTTTGGCCGAGGCGCCCGGACACGCCTATATCGGGGGCCCGCGCCGCACGGGGCGAATCATTTGCCCCGCGGCGGCCACGCCAGTATGGTCCGGCCGCGCAATGGGGCGTAGCCAAGTGGTAAGGCAGCGGATTTTGATTCCGCCATTCCCAGGTTCGAATCCTGGCGCCCCAGCCATGCAGTGTCGTCTCCTGGCCCGAGTTCCACGACGCGAGAGAACAGCCGACACTTCCGGTGGTTACCGCCTGCGCGTTGCGTCTCTTGGCTTCAGCTAGGGAAATTGGCGGGCCCGGCGGTGCGGTTTTGAAGGCGAGTCTCTGCACCGGAATTTCCAATATCCAAAGGCAGTTCACTCGAGAGCGGTTCGAACTGAGCCGAGACCGGTTTACGCGAGGCACGGAAGACTTGATAGCCGTCCCTGCTACCGTCAGGTAGAATTCGGCACAGGTCGAATCTCGAATGGCGGAAGTGCGAGGCTACTATGCGAAACGCTGCACATGCTCGGAAGCCGACGTCGTTGCAGCCCATGGCTGTCTCGGACCCGAAGATAATCTACCTTGCGTGTCCTTACACCCACCCGGACCCAGTTATTCGGAGGGCTCGGTTTGAAATTGCCAC
>DASTZX010000222.1:0-6944 GCA_035764045.1 Xanthobacteraceae bacterium
GGTCCGTCGGGAAAATCCTGCGCGCGCGTCGGCGCGATGAGCGCGACGAGCGCCGCGGTTGCGAGCAATGACTTCCCGAGCATGGATCCCTCCGGAATGGGCGCGAATGCGCCGAGCGCAGCGCGCGGCCGATGTCGCTCAGCTTGGCAAGAGCGACAGGGCGGCGCAAGCGGGCTCCGCGACCGTCACGAACGGTCGGCATCCGGGCCCTCGCGGCGAGGGGTGATCGGCCCTTGTGCTTCGGGAGAAGCGGCGGCGCTGCCGGAGGGGCGCGCCGGCATCGGGTAGTAGCCGAGCAGCGTCGCACTGAGACCGATGGCGAAATTCCGCGTTTCCGCCGCGGCGGGGCCATCGGCCACCCCACGCCAGGCCCCGTCGGTCACGGCTTGATGCACGTCATGCCGGTCGCCATTTGCGAGCAAGGGGTCGCGCGGCGCGAGCGGCGGCGCGTCCGAACGGCCGGGCCGCACAATCGTGAAGAAGCGGTACAACAGCCAGCTGTCGATGAGGATGGTGGCGATCATCACGCCGTAGGCCCACGGACTTTGCGCCAGGTCGAGCTCCATCAACGTCCTCGACAGGCCGAAGCCGACGACCCAGGCGTCGAAGCTCATGCAGATCCGGCGGAACGTTTCGGCGTCCACTCGCCGGAACAGAAAGGCGCCGATCGGAATCCCGACCAGGACGCTGGGAACGAACGCGAGCAAGAGACTGTTGCTCTCCGCCATGAACAGGCCGAGCTGGTAATACACAATGGCAGTCACGGTCGACTCGGCCACACGCACCAGTGCGAGCCCGGCGCGGAACTCGGCTTTCACCAGCCCCTGATTGTTGAATAGAATCGCGAGCGGCGGTCCCGAGATGGTGGTGACGGAATAGAGGACGCCCAACGCGGTGCCGAACGGGAGCCCGATCAGCCAGCTGGACCGGAGCGGCCGCCGCCAGCCGGCGGCCTGGACCAGGATGAGGGGCAGGATCACCACATAGGTGGCGAACTTCACCCAGCCGGGATACAGCGAGGCGAGCATCAATGATCCGACCGCGATTCCGGGCAACAAGCCGATCACGACAGGCAGGACCCGTGTCCAGACAGAGCGAACTCCGCCGAGATTCATCAACAGGACGTACCAGTTGATGAAGACTTCGATGATGACAACGGCGGGATTGAGAATGCGATTGGTGTAGAAAATCAGCGCCAGGGGCACGGTCAGCGAGGAAAACCCGTAGCCGATGGCGCCGTTCACGGCGGACGCAAACAAGGCGATCGCGGCGAGAATGACCAGGTTGGTGTCAAATGACGCCATCGTTCACTCCCCAGCCCGCTCCTCCGGCGGCTTGATGTGACGGAAGGAGACGAGCAACGCCACGTCGTAGACGATCTTGAGCGTCCCGCACAGGACGAGGGGCAGGCCTGAGAACGGCATCGCAAAGAGCATCCCAGCGAGGGCCGGACTCAACGAAGAGGCCAAGCTTCGGGGCACTGCGGTCACGCTTGCGGCCGCCGGCCGCTCCTCTGGAGTCACCACCGCCATCACATAGGAAGTCCGGGTCGGCACGTCCATCTGCGAGAGTGCCGAGCGCAGGAGCAGCAGCGCGAGCACGATGACGAGGTTGGGCACGAAGGCAGCGGCAATGAGGCAGATGCTCGACGGGATATGCGTGAACACCATGGTGTTGACCAGACCGAAGCGCCGGGCGAGCCGTGCCGCCGCCGGAAAGGACAGCGCGCTCAACACGCTGGTCCAGAAGAAGAACATGCTGGCGGAGGCAAGCGAGAGCCCGAAGCGCTGGAACAGCCAGAGCGCGACCAGCGACTGGACCGTGAAGCCGCCCGCGAAGGCGTCGATGCAAAACAAGCCCGCGAGCTTGTAGACGGTGCGGCGGGAGGGCCCGAGCGCGGAGCTCGTCCGCGTTTGCGCGGTCGGCCGCGCGGGCGGCAGCAAGCGGTAGCAAAGGATGCCGGCAAGCCCGAGCAGCGCATAGAGATAGAGCATCGCCTGAAGCGCAGACAGCCTGTCGAGGCCGGCGAGCCGCAGCAGCTCCGGAGTCGCGGCGGCGAGCGCGCCGGCGGCTGTCGCCATGGCGCCGATCAGGCTGTAGCGGGCGAACACCTTGGTGCGCTCGTCGTCGGCCGCCTCGCGCGCCAGCATGGCGTGCTCGATCGGCACCAGCACCCCCATGTCGCCGGTGGCGGGATTCATCGTGCCGATGAAGGCGACGACGACGATCAGCACAATGTTGGCGGCATTGGGCATGGCAATTCCGGTCGCCATCATCAGGATGGCGCCGGCGATCAGCAGGCTGCGCAGGTCGTAGCGCGGCGCGAGATAGCCGACGGTCAGCGTGAGCAGCGCCGAGCCGAGCAGCGCGGCGGTGGCGACGATGCCGATCGCGCTCGAGTCGAACCCGATCCCGGCGAGATAGGCGGGCAGGATGATCACCGCGAAGCCGTCGCCGAAATTGCGCGCCGCCCGTGCCGCATAGAGGAGCAGGAGGTCGCGCCGTCGGCCCATGGCGATGCCATGCGAGCCGCCGAGATCAGTTGCGGCGCTCATCGGTCAATTGGTGTGTCGGTCGGACCCATCGCTCACTTGTGGGCTGCACCGAACATGTTGAGGGGGAACCCGAAGGTGACGCCGGCCCTGATCTCGTCGACCGGACGACCGTTCGTCAGTGCGTGGCGAAAGCCGACATCGAAGCTCAGATTGTCGCGCACCTGCCAGATCGCGCCGACCAGCGCCGAAACCGTATGCGAGGCGCCGACTTCGTCCTCGTAAAAGATCTCGGCCACCGGCCGAACCTTCCATTTGCTCGGCCCTTCGACGATGGCGCCGAGAAACAGATCGGCATTGTGCTCGCGCGTGAGCGCGGTCGCGGCATTGAGGTGGACGGTGCCCCAGTCCCAGCGCTGCGACACGATGGCCGCGACGCTCGCCCCGAGGCCGGAATCGCCGGTGCTGTCGGGCAGCAGCAGCCCGAACTCGGTCGCGATGCTGGGGCCGCTCTTCTCCTGCAGGCTGCCTTCGCGCAGCACATGCTTGAGGAACGCGCCGGTGGCCGAGAGGCTGCTCGGCCCCGAGGGCGACAGGGGCGTCTGCAGCTCGCCCTCGAGCACCGCTTCCCACTGCTGCGGCAAACCGAAATTCACCACCGTGGCGGGCGCGATCAATGTCTTCTGCGACCCGTCACGCTGCAAGCCGGCGGGCTGCAGCTCGATCTCCAGCTCGCCCGGATCCGCCACCGCCGCATCCGTGCCGTCGAAGGGACGATAGGCCGATGCAGGCGAGACCCAGGTGGCGAGGACGATGCCGGCGAGTGTCGCCACCACAACCGGGGCGGGGCCGCGCGCAGCGATGGAGAGGCAGGTCGGCAGCATCGGTCGGCCTCCTCACCCGCCCGGTCGAAACACCCAGATCGCCGCCGGCTCCCGGCCGCTGGCACGGACCGCGAGCAGGAGCCGGTCGATCTCGGGCACGAAAAGCGCCGTACGCGCGCCGCTGACAGTGCGGATATGGGCAACCCGGCGCCAGTCTTGCGTCTCGAACACGTCGAGGTACCCCTCGCCGCAACTCACATAGACACGACCGCGCCTGGCGTCGTGAAAGACGTCGTCGGCGTCGCCGCAGCTTTCGGGGGCGGCGATCTGCGCGCCGTCGGCCATGGCGAAGACGCCGAGGCGCGCGGGACGGCGAAAGGCCACCACGATCTGTTGCGCGTCCTCGCGCAATGCCATCGGAAAATTTCCGCCGCCGAGTCGCATGGGCCAGCGGCTCACATGCTTGGCGTCAGGATCGACGGCGGCGATCGCATGGGCATCCGGAAGATTGACGTAGATGCGATTGCTCTTGCGGTCGAGCTGAAACGACTCGGGATGCGCCGGCAAGGCGATCTCGCCGACCTTGCGCGCAGCCGCCGGATCGATCAGCGCCAATCCGCCGCCGCCGTAGCCGACATAGACGCGGTTGGCAGCAGGATCGACGCGAATATTGTCCGCATCCTCCCCGAGGTCGACACGTCCGGCGGGGGTGAAGTCGGGTTCGTGGAAGAGCCGCACCGAGCCGTCGCCCGCGTTGGCGGCAAGGAGCATACCGAGCCCCGGCACATAGCCAACGCCCTGCGGGTTCTTCAGGCCGGTGATGCGGTGGACGACCTTGTTCGCCGAAAGGTCGACCACGCCGACGCTGTCATTGCCGAGCTCGGCGACGAACAGCCGGCGGTGCGCAGGGTCGAACGCCATATGGTCGATGCGGCCGGCAACGTTGCCGAGCGGGATCTTGGCCTCGATCTCCATGAGATCAGCGGCCGTCGCCGGACCCATCGCCGCCGCGAGCACGAACGACGCGGCGAGCATGGCTGGGCGGCGGGCGGCCGCGGCCCGTGATTGACGCGGAAGGATTGAGTCGGAGGTTTCGTCCATGCGCAATTGCCTCGATCAGACGAGCATTGCGCAGAGCTTGGACGGGATGCCGTCTGACGGGGAGCCTGCGTTGTCCCCGTTCGCTCAACCTATCAGGGGGGTCGCCGGGTCGCAACTGTGGCGCGCGATCTAGCGGCGCGACGATCGCGAATCGCCGCCTGGCGCGGCGGAGCCGAGCACCTGGCGCAGCAGCCAGGCGGCCGCCAAGGCGTGGCCCTTCTCGCTGAAGTGGAGCCCGTCCGGCTGGCGATCGGCGAGCGACACGATGCGATTCTCGAACACGATCACCCTGATGCGACGCGCACGCAGCCGGTTCACCATGCCGGCGATATTCTTCGCGCGCGCTTCCTTGGCACCGAAAAAGAGATCGTCATTGACGCCCGGCTGCAGGATCACGAGCGAGGTCCCGTCCGGCACCGCCGAGTCGATCCGGCCGAGCATTCCGCTGGTCGTGGATCCACTGACGCCGGCGTTGACGACGTGCGCGTCGTAGCCTCTCGCCTTGAGCAGCGCCTCGAGCTGCGCCGGAAAGGCCTTCTGGGACCCGACGCCCCAGCCCGCGGTATTGCTGGCCCCGATGGCGACGATCTTCAGCGGGGCAGCCGCAACGCCGTGAACCCCGCCCCAGGCGAGTCCCACGGCGGCGGCCAGGAGCGCCCGGGTGGCGCTCAGCCATCCTGGGCGCAAAGCCGCGCCGTTCGGCCGGGCCGCAGCCCGACTGACCTCGATCCTCGCTTCCGACACGGCTAATCCCCCAGCCGAATACCGGCCGATCATGGCATGGCGGCCGGTTCGGAACCATCGTCAAAGGGTGGAGCGCGGCGGGACGTGGCGGCGCAACGAAGCTGCGTCGCCGCCGAAAGGGCGCCCGTGCGCAGGAGTCCGCTAGAGTTCCTGACCGGGCTCGCTGAGGAGGGTGTATTGGGTGGTCGGCTGAACCGATCGCCATTCGGCGCCGTCGTTGACCGCGATCACGGTGATCTCGACGATCCGGACCGCCTCGCCCAGCATCGTCGCGTTGATGACCGGCTTGCCGAGCGCGAATGCCGCGAGAAAGACGCCGCAGGCCATCGGGTTCTGCGCCTCGTCGTTGACGGCCTGGAGCGCGTCGTCCTCCTGCTTGCCCTGATTGAGGAATTCGACGAAGCGCTCGAGCTGTCGAGAGCTGTCGCAGACGAGGCCGCGACCGACCGCGCCGTCGGGGTCGTGCGACTGCTGCGCGAGGGCGGGAGTGCCGCAGAGCAGGAGCGTCAGGGCGGCGGGGAACAACCAGCGCATGGATACGTCTCTCCCTCCCCAAGGAAAGCAGGTTGCGGGAGACAAGTTCCCCTGTGAGCGGGCCGACACGCAAACTTGATGGCAGGCGCTCGCAGCTCATCACTCGAATCACGCGCGGCTATCGCGTCACCCGCCCTACTTGACCATGACCCAGTCCGGCTGCAGCAGCGGAAAGGCAATCAGGCCGACGACGGCGGTCGCCGCGATGAGGAGCGGGTTGTTGACCTTCCAGCGGAAGAGCACGGCAAGGGACGCGATGCCGATGAGCGCGGTGAGCCAGTCGCCGATCGCGATGCGCCCGAGCAGGATGCAGGCACCGAGAATCGTGCCGATCGCCGCCGCATAGGCGCCCTTGACGAAGCCCTGGACGTTCGGATTGAGGCGGTAGCGCGCGAGCAGCGGCGCCGCGATCAGCACGAGAAGGAAGGACGGCAGGAAGATGCCGATGGTCGATGCGAGCGAGCCCCAGAACCCGGCGACCAGATAGCCCACGAAGGTGGCGGTGATGACGACCGGCCCCGGACTGATCATGCCGATCGCGACCGCGATCAGGAACTGCCGCTCGTCGAGCCAGCCGAACTGCTGCACCAGCCCCTGCTCGAGGAACGGCACGATGACGAGTCCGCTGCCGAAGGTGAGCGCACCGGCCTTGAGAAAGAACAGTGTGAGCTTGGCAATAGTCGAGCCCGAGGCGACCGGCGCGAGCTGGGCGAGCAAGGGGGCGGCGATCGGCGTCGCGATGACGGATGCAGTCGCGGGCGGGCGGCGAAACAGGCTGCCGTAATAAAGAATGCCGACGAAGCCAGCGCCGAGAAACAGGAGCGCGACCTCGGCCTGCAGGATCACGGTGACGACGAGGCAGACCGCCGCGATCGCCCATTGGATGTAGTCCTCCATGCCGAGCTTGGCGAGCCGCCAGCACGAATGGAGGATGAGCGCGATCACGGCGGGGCTCACGCCGTAGAAGATGCCGGTCACCGCCTTGAGATCGCCGAGATGGACATAGAGCGCGCCGAGCGCCGCCACGATCACGAAGTTGGGGAGGATGAAGGCCCAGCCGCCCGCCCACGCGCCCCAGAAGCCGCAGCGCAGCCAGGCGATGTAGATGCCGACCTGGATCGCGAGCGGGCCCGGCAGCGACTGGCAGATCGCGATCGCCTCGCGCATCTGCTCCTTGGTGAGCCAGCCCTTCTCGGCAACCAGCTCGCGCTCCATCTGGCCGACCAGCGCGACCGGGCCGCCGAAGCCG